>JADHLF010000018.1 GCA_016780825.1 Planktomarina sp.
GCATCAATCACCTGGCCGTATTCATTATACGTCATGGTTGAGATGCAATCTGCTTCACGGTTCAAAAGTGGATCAACATTGAAGCCTTGCTTCAGAACAGTGACACCATCAGCCCCGCCCTCGGTTGGAATGCCCACTTGGCTCATCCAGCTTAGGAACGGATATTCGTTGCCAAAGAACCAAACACCAATGGTCTTGCCACGAAAGTCTTCCACCTTGGTGATTCCGGTGTCTTTCCAACATGTTAACATCAAGCCAGATCTTTTGAATGGCTGCGCAATGTTAACCACCGGCAGACCTTTTTCACGAGCCGCCAAGGCAGAAGGCATCCAGTTCAACATCGCATCCGCGCCGCCACCCGCGAGCACCTGCGGAGGGGCAATATCCGGCCCCCCGGCCAATATCGTCACATCCAGACCTTCGGCCTCATAAAACCCTTTGTCCAAGGCCACATAGTAGCCTGCAAATTGGGCTTGCGTCACCCACTGCAATTGCAATGAAACGGAGTTCGCGTGACCGTCTGCACTGGCAGACGTGCCTCCCAGCCCCGCTGCGATAGCGGCTGCAATAATCGTCTTTTTCATCGTTTAGACCTCCTAGTCTGTGGTTTTGCTGCAATCTTCATAGGACTGTCAGCGTTGTGATGGGTGCCAAAAAGTAACGCCCTTTTCGATTAATGTCACAATACCGTAAAATGCGGTCCCCGCGATTGCGGCAATGACGATCTCAGCCCAAACCATATCAAGGGCGAGTTGGCCAAAGCTGGTGGAAATGCGAAATCCCATTCCAACAGTTGGGGAGCCAAAGAACTCTGCAACGATCGCACCGATCAGAGATAATGTTGTAGCGACCTTCAAGCCGTTGAAAATGAATGGCATCGCAGCTGGAAGGCGCAGTTTGAGCAAGGTGGGCCAATAGCCAGCCCCATAGGTGCGCATGAGGTCACGCTGCATCGATGTCGTATCGCGCATCCCCGCGACGACGTTCACCAATATGGGAAAGAACACCATAACAGCCACGACAGCCGCCTTAGATTCCCAATCACTTCCGAACCATTTAACGAAAATCGGCGCTATCCCAACGATGGGCAAAGCGGCCATGAAGCTCCCAACAGGCAGGACACCGCGTGTTAAAAACTCGGAGCGATCCGCAAGTACGGCGATGGCAAAGGCTGCCAGGCCACCGAGAATATATCCCGTCAACGCCCCCTTAATGATGGTTTGAACGAAGTCTGCCCACAACCGTGGCATTTCAATCGCCATCCGCAAGAGGATGTCAGAGGGGCGCGGCAAAAACACAGGGTTTACTTCAAAGCCTATGACAAAGCACTCCCACACAAGCAACACAGTCAGCCCAAAGATAAGCGGAATTGCAAGTGTCATCGCCCGAGCGTCCGACCACTTACTATTTGCAAAATATAAATTCACCAACCACCCCAGAACCCAGATGGCAAATCCCGCGATTACATATATCATGCCGGTTTCATCCCCATTTTACGAAGCGTACCGCGTTCAACCAATGAAATGATCCCAACCAGTGCCGCTGCCGTCAGAGCAGCCGCAAAAAGAGCCGCCCATGACAGGATGGGTTGGCCGTATTGATCACCAACCAACATGCGCGCCCCAAACCCTGCCTTTGCGCCCGTTGGCAATTCTGCCACGATTGTGCCAATCAAGGAGGCCGAGATGCCAATTTTCAAAGAGGCAAACAAAAAGGGCGTCGATGAGGGAAGGCGCAGTTTCCAAAAGCTTTGCGCATTGTTGCTGCTATAGGTCCGCAGCAGATCCAGCTGCATATGATCCGGGCTGCGCAGACCTTTGACCATACCCACCACCACAGGAAAGAAAGACAGATAAGCCGCAATAACAGATTTGGGTAAGACACCATGAATACCGGCCGCTCCAAGGACAACAATGATCATCGGAGCCAGAGCAAGGATCGGAATGGTTTGACTGACGATGGCCCATGGCATGACAGATTTGTCCATCACACGGCTAAAAACGATGCCAACCGCAAGCAGCACACCGAGCAAGGTGCCAATCGCGAACCCCAGCAAAGTTGGCGCCAGTGTGATCCAACCATGGTACACAAGGCTGCGTTTCGAGGTGATCTTTTTTCCAAAAATAGTGTCGAACATTTCCACCGCCACTTGATGCGGCGACGGCAAGTTTGGGCGTTTCCCAACGTAGGTCAGCGGGATCAAATGTGGGTTTTTGAGCGCAAGGACGAAACCATTTGTCTCCTTGCGCGCAATTGGAGTGTCGGGCGTCACACGCGCGCCACTGCGTTGTGCTTGATCTGCCGTCAGATGCATATTCATCGGCACAACCGCCAAGGTCCAGATGAATAGCACCGCTGCAATAATGGTAAGAACAGGTAGAATTGACTTCACACGATCCGCCCTTTGTTGGTGATTGACTTACACATGGGCGTGCCCTGCCCGCAGCCCATCACGCACGCGTTGAGCAATAGAGATGAATTCAGGACTGTCTCTTATCTCGAGCGGTCGCTCCTTTGGCAAACTGCTGTCAATAACGTCCGTGATGCGGCCGGGTCTTGGGCTCATCACAACAATCTTGGTCGATAGGTAAACCGCCTCAGGGATCGAATGTGTCACAAATCCAATCGTCTTTTCTGTGCGCGCCCAAAGCTGCAACAGTTGTTCATTTAAGTGATCTCGCACAATTTCATCGAGCGCACCAAAGGGTTCATCCATCAGCAAGATATCAGCGTCAAAGGCAAGCGCGCGCGCAATACTGGCCCTCTGCTGCATTCCCCCCGACAATTGCCAGGGAAATTTTTTATCAAATCCGGTCAAGTCGACCAATTCCAAGACCCGTTCGACCCGCTCTGCCATTTCAAATTTGGAAAAGCCCATGATCTCAAGGGGGAGTCGGATGTTGCCACCAATTGTACGCCACGGATAAAGCCCGGCCGCCTGAAATACATAGCCATAGGCGCGTGCACGACGTGCCTCATCCGGCGTCAAGCCATTGACCGAAATGTGACCTGAAGTGGGTGTTTCAAGCCCTGCAATGCAGCGTAAGAAGGTGGTTTTACCGCAGCCAGACGGACCGATAAAGCTCACAAAATCGCCCTTATTGATCTTAAGGTTCACGTCCTGAAGCGCGTGGACAGGACCATCATTTGTCTCAAAAGTGAGGTGAAGCCCTCTGGCATCGATGGTTGGCTCTTGCGTCATATTGCATCCTGAAAATGGGTCAACGAAATTCTAATCACGGCCTCAAACTCCACTGGCGGGAATTCCTGAACGCTCAATAGGGCGCGGTGACGTCAGTGCTTTCCATGATGACAGAGCTTTGTTCGTTGCGGTATTGCCGGCGCGTTTCACGAATTTGCCATGCCCTTCCTGGGTGCGCATCTCACCATCATAGGCCGCAACATGCCCGCGCGTTAAGGTAAAGCGCGGCAGGCCCTTAACCTTTTTGCCCTCGAATACATTGTAATCAATGGCAGATTGTTGTGTGCTTGCTGCGATCGTCTTTTCTTTCTTCGGATCCCAGACAACAATATCCGCATCCGCACCGACAAGGATTGCCCCCTTGCGCGGATAGCAATTCAGGATCTTGGCAATATTGGTCGATGTGACAGCCACGAATTCATTCGGCGTTAGGCGACCCGTCGCAACGCCATAGGTCCATAGCATCGGCATGCGATCTTCCAGACCACCTGTGCCATTCGGGATCTTGGTGAAGTCCCCCAGGCCGAAGCGCTTTTGTTCTGTCGAAAACGCGCAATGATCGGTTGCCACAACGCTCAGGGAGCCGGACTGAAGGCCCGCCCAAAGGCTATCTTGATGATGTTTGTTGCGAAAGGGTGGAGACATAACGCGACGTGCGGCGTGGTCCCAGTCCTTGTTGAAATATTCGCTTTCGTCCAGTGTTAGGTGCTGGATCAATGGCTCACCCCAAACCCGTTTGCCCTGTTGGCGTGCGCGGCGAATGGCCTCGTGGGACTCTTCGCAAGAGGTATGAACGACATAAAGCGGCACCCCAGCCATATCGGCAATCATAATGGCGCGGTTGGTGGCTTCGCCCTCAACTTGCGGCGGCCTCGAATAGGCATGCGCTTCTGGTCCCGTATTGCCCTCGGCCAAGAGTTTGGCGGAGAGTTCCGCAACCACATCCCCGTTTTCGGCATGGACCATCGCGATGCCTCCCAATTCGGACAGGCGATTGAAGCTTGCGAACAGCTCGTCGTCATTAACCATCAAGGCGCCTTTGTAGGCCAAGAAGTGCTTGAACGTATTAATGCCCCGGTCTTTGATCACGCTCTCCATCTCGTTAAACACCTGTTCGCCCCACCAGGTCACGGCCATATGAAAAGAATAATCGCAGTTGGCGCGGGTGGATTTATTGTCCCACATTTTCAGCGCATCATGCAGCCCCTGCCCCGGGCTTGGGAGCGCGAAATCAACAACCATCGTGGTGCCCCCAGCCAATGCCGCGCGGGTGCCGCTTTCGAAATCATCTGAAGAATATGTGCCCATGAATGGCATCTCAAGATGGGTATGGGGGTCAATGCCACCCGGCATCACATAGCAGTCTGTTGCATCCAATTCATCCGTCCCAGATAGATTTTTTCCAATCTCGATGATCTTGCCATCTTCAATCAAAACATCTGCTTCATAGGTCAAATCATGCGTGACGATCGTGCCGTTCTTGATGACTGTGCTCATAATAATCTCCCTGTCTATTGGTATCTGCGCCGCGGCTTAAGGTGTAATTACGGCCGTCTCCAAAACCGCATGCAACAGGACATCTGCGCCCGCAGCTGCCCATTCCTGGCTGATGTCCTCGGCCTCATTATGGCTCAGGCCGTCCACACAGGGGCACATGACCATTGCCGTGGGCGCAACCTTATTGATCCAACAGGCGTCATGACCCGCGCCTGAAATGAGATCCATATGGCTATATCCCAAACGCTCTGCCGCGCGGCGCAGGGCCTGAACGCAAGTTGCGTCAAAGGCGACAGGATCAAAGCCACCAACCTTTTCAAACTCAATCTCCATCCCCATCGCCTCACAGATGGCTTTGGCTTCGGTCCGCAAACGCGCCTCCATGTCGGTGATGACAGTCAAATCGGGAGAGCGAAAATCAATCGTAAACACGACTTTGCCGGGGATCACATTGCGCGAATTGGGGTAAACATCGATATGACCCGCCGCGCCGACCGCGTGAGGTGCGTATGACAGCGCGATCGCTTCAACTTTATCCAAAACCCGTGCCATGGCGAGCCCTGCATTTTTGCGCATGGGCATCGGGGTCGATCCTGTGTGGGCGTCTTTGCCGGTGATCGTCACTTGGGTCCAGGACAGACCCTGCCCATGGGTCACAATCCCAATTTGCTTATTTTCTGCCTCTAGGATCGGCCCCTGTTCGATGTGCAGTTCAAAGAAGGCGTGCATTTTGCGCGCGCCCACGACTTCATCACCACGCCAGCCAATGCGCTGCAATTCGTCTCCAAAGGCCTTGCCCTCAGCATCCACACGATCATAGGCCCAGTCTTGGGTGTGAACACCGGCGAACACGCCTGAGGACAACATCGCCGGAGCAAAACGTGTTCCCTCCTCATTCGTCCAATTCACCACAACAATTGGGTGTTTGGTTTTGATATCCAGATCATTCATCGTGCGCAAAATTTCAAGGCCACCCAGAACCCCAAGCACCCCATCATATTTCCCGCCAGTGGGCTGGGTATCCAAATGTGACCCCACATAAACGGGCAGGGCCTCAGGGTCTGTTCCCTCTCTACGGGCAAACATATTGCCCATTTGATCAAGGCCCATCGTGCAGCCAGCCGCCTTGCACCAATCCAGAAACAGTTGGCGGCCTTCGCTGTCTTCATCCGTCAGAGTTTGGCGGTTATTGCCGCCCGCCACACCCGGCCCAATCTTGGCCATCTCCATCAAACTGTCCCAAAGACGTTCGCTGTTGATCTTCAGATTTTCGCCAATAGCAGCCATGGGACGGTCCTTCACTTTCGAATATTTACGGTTGCTTAATTAAGAATTTGACCAACTGGTCAAACTAACGCTAGCAGAGGCCAGACATGTGTCAAGGAATTGCTTTTATAATTTGCCAATCCATTGCCCAACTGCCTTCGATTTAGTCATTTACTCCCTCAACTGTTCCATGTGATAGACCCATATGAAAAAGACAGAGACCCGTATCCAGAAAAAAAACCACTCAGCTATTAAATCCGCTGGGCTAAAGGTCTTTGCCCAATTTGGGTTTCGCGGATCGACTTTAGATCAGATCGCAGCGGAGTCTGGCCTGTCAAAACCCAACATTCTGTATTACTTCTCATCGAAAGAGGCAATTTACGAGGCCCTCTTGGCCCAGTTATTGACAGATTGGTTGCAGCCTGTTCGCGACATTGACCCCGCCGGCGACCCTGTTGAAGAAATACTGAAATACGCCAAACACAAATTGAAAATGAGCCGGCTCTATCCCCGTGAAAGTCGTCTTTACGCCACTGAAATCATCCAAGGCGCCCCGCGGATCAAATCCGTTTTGACCGGTGAACTGCGTGACGTTGTTGAGAATTTAGCGCTGTTAATCAACCACTGGGCGGACTCTGGATTGATTCGTGCTGTCGATCCCTATCACCTCATCTTTTCGATTTGGGCCATGACGCAACACTATGCGGACTTTGACGTTCAAGTGAAGGCGATCTTGGGAGAAAAAGATCATTTCGAGGATGCCGAGCACTATTTAGAAGATATGCTAAGACGCATGTTGACAGTTTAAGGCGGCGCGTGGGTTCACCCACACGCCGATTTGGTCATCCTTTATTCAGCCGCGACAGCATCCGGATTATTTGGATGCGTTGTCCAATTGGCATAGCCATCCGAAATGGTTTGACCTGTGCGCGGATCAACCGTGCCGGCAGGCTGCTGAACCATGGTTATGCAATTTTCAACAGGGCACACTTCAACACAGAGGTTACACGCCACACATTCCACATCAACCACAGAGAACTTACGATCGTCAGACATTACAATCGCTTGATGCGATGTATCTTCGCATGCGGCATAGCACCGTCCACAGCTGATGCAGTCATCTTGGTTGATCACTGCTTTGGCGACATAGTTGAGATCAAGGTATTGCCAATCGGTCGTATTGGGGATCGCTGCGCCCATAAAATCCTGGATACTTTTATGCCCTTTTTCATCCATCCACTGCGACAGACCCGTGATCATTTCTTGCACTACCTTGAAGCCATAAGTCATCGCCGCGGTGCAAACCTGGACGTTGCCGCAGCCAAGCGCAATGTATTCAGCCGCGTCCCGCCATGTGGTGACCCCACCAATGCCGGAGATGGGAAATCCAGCAGTTGCGGGCGCGCGCGCAATTTCAGAGACCATAGACATGGCAATCGGCTTAACCGCAGGACCACAATAGCCCCCATGCGTGCCCTTGCCATTTATGGAGGGTTCGGGGCTCATGCTATCGAGATCCACTGAGACGATAGAATTTATCGTATTGATCAAAGACACAGCGTCCGCGCCACCCCGTTTGGCTGCCGCAGCCGGCAAGCGCACGTCTGTGATATTCGGCGTGAGCTTGACGATCACTGGCTTGGAATAGTATTTTTTGCACCAGCCTGTGACCATTTCGATATACTCAGGAACCTGCCCAACAGCCGCGCCCATGCCCCTTTCGGACATTCCATGTGGGCACCCGAAGTTGAGCTCGATCCCATCCGCACCTGTCGCTTCAACCTTAGGCAGAATGTCTTTCCATGCCTGTTCTTCACAAGGCACCATGATGGACACAATCACAGCGTGGTTTGGGTAATCTTTCTTGACACGGGTGATTTCTTCTAGGTTCACTTCGAGGGGTCGGTCGGTGATCAGCTCAATATTGTTCAGCCCAAGAACGCGGCGATCTGGGCCGTGGATGACGCCGTAGCGCGGGCCATTCACATTGACCACCGGTGGGCCTTCAGCCCCTAAAGTTTTCCAAACAACGCCCCCCCAACCGGCTTCAAAGGCGCGGCGCACATTATATTCTTTATCAGTTGGCGGCGCAGACGCGAGCCAGAATGGATTTGGGCTTTTGATACCCAAGAAATCTGTCGTTAGATCAGCCATTAGTTTGCCCCTCCCATTAAGGTTGCATAAATATCCATTGCGGCATCGCGCCCTTCGGCCACCGCAGTTACAGTCAGATCATCACCACCGGAGGCACAGTCGCCACCTGCCCAAACCCGATCGCGGCTCGTGCGGCCTGCGCCTGTCACAGCAATCTTGCGCCCATCAAGGGCCAGTCCACTGTCCGTAGCAAGTGTTTGACCGATCGCGGAAAATACTTGATCCGCTGCGATGCGCACGGTCTCCCCTGTACCTGTCAACCGAGTGTCGTTTGTCGCCGTATATTCCAGGACAAGCGCCGTGCCTGTTCCCACAGTCTCAAGCTTTACCGGCTGCACATTGAACAAAAGCTTCACGCCATGTGACGCTGCGAGATCTTGTTCATAGCGGCTCGCACTCATGGCCTCGCGGCCGCGTCGATAGGCGATCGTGACCTGCTCTGCACCAAGCAGTTTCGACTGCACCGCAGCATCAACCGCCGTCATGCCGCCGCCGATAACAACCACGTTGCGCCCAATCGGTATGCTGGCCAGGTCAGTCGATTGTCGCAATGTTTCAATGAACCCAACTGCATCTGAAACACATGTCTCATCTTCACTCGACAGGCTCAGGGCGTTAACGCCGCCCAAACCAACACTCAGAAAAACCGCGTCGAAATCCGAGCTAAGGCCGTCAAGCGTCATGTCCACGCCCAGCGTTTTGTTGTTTTCAATCGTGATACCACCGATCGACAGCAACCACGCCACTTCCTTCGCGGCAAAGTCATTTGTAGATTTATAGGCGGCGATCCCGTATTCGTTTAATCCGCCGGCTTTAGAGCGCGTATCGTAAATCGTGACGTCGATCCCCTTTGATGCCAATCGGTGGGCGCAGGATAGCCCCGCAGGCCCCGCCCCGACCACCGCCACCTTCTTGCCGGTGGAGGCTGCACGGTTAAAGGGATGAATATTTTTTGCCATCAAACTATCAGTGGCGTGGCGTTGAAGGCGTCCAATTTCAACAGGCTTTCCCTCTGAAACTTCACGCACGCAGGCTTGTTCACAGAGCACTTCTGTCGGGCAAACACGGGCGCACATTCCGCCCAAAATATTCATGTCAAAAATCGTTTTGGCCGCAGCCTCTGGCCTGCCCGTACTGATTTGACGGATAAATAGCGGAATATCGATATCGGTCGGGCACGCGGTTACACAGGGTGCATCATAGCAAAAGTAACAGCGATCCGCTGCAACCCGCACTTCATGCGGCTCGAGCGGCACATGTAGGTCTGCAAAGTTTTGTGCAAGCGCTTCCTTGCTTAGGCGATCCGCTGCAATGCCTGGCGTCATAGGGCTGGTCATAGATCCTCCGTCGATCAAATTACAGAATCACTATTGCACAGATTATTTTTTTATCAAACGGTAAAATTTTTGCGGCGTGGGCCCTGCCCCTTTCGACATTTTCGACCAGCTCAAACAAAACATCAGCCGCAAAATTGAATATGGCTATGGCATTCAAAAGGCAGCCATAATCAATAATTTTCTGAAAAAATTATGCCGATCCAGCCGCGTTTCATCCGACCCTGCCATGCTGCCTTTTCAGCCTGGCTGCCCCTTCACAATGCCGGCAACCACAGTGCGATTTGCGGAAAAACAATCAGCAATATCACCAAAAATAGCGAGCAAAATATGTAGGGGAAAGCCGAGGTATAGATCTCTCGCATGGTCGTTTCTGGAGGAGATACCCCCTTCATCACGAACAACAACAGCCCGAAGGGCGGCGTTGTAAAGCTAATCTCCAAAGAGAGCAGCATGATCAGCGCAAACCAAATCGGATCAAAACCGAGTGTTTGAGCCAGAGGGAAAAAGATCGGCACAGTCAGCAGCATGATTGAGATCTGCTCCATGAACATGCCCAGCAGCAAGAGCACAGCAAACATTACCATCAGCATGGCCAGGGGCGCCAAATCAAAACTGGTCGCCCAACTGACCAGCCCACGCGACGCACCCGAGAAAGCGAGCAGCTGGCTGAACGTAGCCGACCCGAAAACAATCAAATAAGCCATGAGTGTTACCCTCAAAGCCCCGATGACAGACTTTTTCATTGCCTCCCAAGTGAGGCAGCGAAATATTGCTGCAAGAATAACGACGCCCAAAGCGCCAAAGGCCGCGGCTTCCGAGGGGGTCACAAACCCTTGGATCATCAGCACAATGATAATGATCATCACACTGACCATTGGGAGGACCTCCCGCAGGAGCAGGCCAATCTTTTTGGCAAAAGGCAGCCGCTCAACCTCATAGGCTGGCGCGGCGGATGGGTCGATCTGTGTCTGAATCCAAATGGTGGCGATATAGAACCCCGCAAGAACGAGACCGGGTATCACACCCGCAAGCAGCAGAGCCGCCACATCAATCTGCGCCAGCGTTGCGAGAAGAACAGCCAAAGCCGAGGGAGGAATAATAATCGCCAGGCCTCCGGTTCCCAGGATCGGGCCAATACTCATATGGGATTTATATCCACGACGGTTCATCTCTGGAACCATAAGCGAGCCTAAAAGCGCGGTTGACCCCATGGAGGAGCCCGACAATGTTGAAAACGCAGTGCCGCCCAGAACGGTAACATAACTTAAGCGCCCAGGAAGACGACCGAGCAATTTGTCAATTGCGGTGAACATTCGGCCGCCAAGTCCAGTATGGAAGAATATTTCCCCCATAAGTAAAAACAAGGGGATCGGCATCAGCGCGTATTTTGTCAGCGAGCCAAGCCCGTTGTTTAAAAGTTGGGTGATGCCACGCTCTCCCCCCATGAACACCCATGCACCGATGATATTGGCGGCTAAAAAGGCCAGCGCTATCGGCATGCCAACGGCCATGAGAAGCAAAATTGTGCCGAGCAGGAGGGCGAGCGCCTCAAACCATTCCATTATTCATGTATCCCAGCTTCACCGCTATGCATCAGCTCGGAGCCAAAGACGAAACGGGAAAATTCGACGGCCATAAGGCCAAAAGAGAGCGGAAAAGTGATGCTGAGCAGCCAGCGCGGATAGTAATAGGCGCGGGTATCAAAGTCGCCGCGCTCCAGATTGGTCATCACCAGCTCTACTCCTTTCCATGCGAGAACGGCGCATACCACAACGCAGGCGAGCGCAACAGCGCGGCTCAGAAATTGGCGCGGCCCCTCTGACAAGGCGGATGTGAGCAATTCGATATGAACATGCCCCTTCTCACGAACCAACCAGGGTGCACCCAACATCGTCATATAGAGAAGACCATATTCTGCCGAGGTAAAAAGCCATGCAAAGGGCTGAAGCCCAAAGTTGCGCATCAACACCGAAGCGATCACAGACACCATGATCCAGACCAGGGTGAAACCCGAAATCCCGGCCATAACGTATAATAATGTTTTATATGTGGTATTGATCATAGATCGTCTTTCATGAACAACGCAGGCCCACCCGAAAGGGTAGACCTGCGAAAGGGCTTATTTTGCTGCATCAAGATCGTAAAACAGCTCAACCAAGCGATCATAATTGCCTGTGCCGCCGGGCTGTCCGGACATAACTTCCTTCATACGCTCCAATGTTTTCTCCCGTGCCGCGGCAAGGTAATTGGCTTTGGCTGTGCCTTCGAGCGACACGACTTTCATGCCCGCAGCATCAAGCGCGGCAAAATCGTCGTCCCGCTTGGCGCGCAGAGCTTCAACACTGTCTTGCTCGTGCTCAATCGCGACATCTTGAAGGATTTTCTTGGCCTCATCCGAAAGCGAGTTCCATTTTTCGTTGTTCACAATCACACCGAGATCTGTCGAAAAGAAGCAAGGTTCGATGCGATAGTTCAAAAACTCGTTCCACTTAAGATCAATCAGGCCAATCTGGGTCCAACCCGTCGCATCGACAACGCCGCGCTGAAGCGCAGAATAGACTTCACCAGTTGGCAAATCGATGACCTGCGCGCCAAGATAATTCGTGAAGAATGCGTTATAAACATTGTTCCCGCGGAGCTTCAAACCATTGACTTCGAGGTTGCCATCGGCATCAAAAGTGGGCGCCTCTCGCGTCCACAGGTTGTAGCAAACACCGCTGTCGAACCAGCCGAGATATTTAAGACCCATTTTTTCCTGATGAATCTGGTCGATAAGTGCGGTGCCGCCATTTTTGCGCGTTTCAACCGCTGTCAGATTTGAGGACACCATAGCGTCTTTCTCTGGCAGAGCCCCCCCGTAAAACGAGCCGGGCGTATAGACCATATCAACGATACCATCGCGCACGGCGTCAGGTTGTTGGAACATGCCAATCGCTTCTGGCCCGCCGCGCACGTCGATCTGGATCACCCCCGCGCCCTTTGCATTGACCTTATCGACAAAGCTCAAAAAGCTCTTTGTGTAAATGAGAGTTTCAGGAAATGCGTGCACGGCCGAGATTGTCTCTTCAGCTTTGAGCGTGCCCGCAACGAGCGTGGCCCCGGCTAGGAGGCTCCCCAGTAGTTTCATCTTCATCGTTTCTTTCTCCCTGTTTTGAGGCTTGCACCCCCATTGCCCGCGCAGATGGCGGCTTTTTCAATCCGCGCCGTTGGGCCAGGCCCAAGCGGTGGTTTGATGTCGAGTGTTTTTGAACGCAGCGATGGCCGCGCTATGATGGCGTGTCAGATCAATGTCGTCCCAGCCGTTGATCAATTTGAGCGCCCAACTGTCATCGATCCAGAAACGCGCCTCAACGGCCCCGAGCTGAAAACTGCGGGCGTCAAGATCTATCGTGATGCTGTGAGGCCTGCGCTCTAAGCTCTGCGAAACTGTCTCGTAAATGGCTTCATCAATCTGAGCCGGAAGCAACCCATTGTTCACGGCATTTGACGCAAAAATATCCCCAAAACTTGGCGCAAACACGGCACGGATGCCGCTATCAACCAACGCATAGACCGCCGCCTCCCGCGAGGATCCGCTGCCAAAATTACGGCCCACAATCAACACGCTCATGCCTTCGTGAGCGTTGAGCGGGAAATCAGCCTTCAGATCACCCGTCTCCTCGCGGCGCATGTCATGCAAAAGAAAGCGCCCGTAACCCTGCGCCCGTGGCACTGACATAAAGCGCGCAGGGATGAGCTGGTCGGTGTCAATATTCGCCTGCGGCAGAGACACGGCCATGCCAATATGTGTGCTCCAGCCAGCCATCACGGGCGCCTCTCGAGCAGCCGGCGCACATCGGTGAGCATGCCCGTGACCGAAGCCGCAGCGACCATCGCCGGGCTCATGAGATGTGTGCGCGCGCCGCGCCCTTGGCGCCCCTTGAAATTGCGGTTGGTTGAGGATGCGCAGCGCTGGCCTTTTTCAACAAGATCCCCATTCATCCCAACACACATTGAGCAACCAGAGGCGACCCAATCCAGGCCAGCTGCTTTAAATATTTGGTCAAGCCCCTCCGCTTCAGCCTGAGCTTTGACCTTGGCAGAACCGGGGGAGACCTGGCCAGGTATCTTTGCCTGGCGCCCCCTAAGCACATGTGCCGCTTCGCGCAAATCTTCGATCCGCCCATTGGTGCAAGAGCCGATAAAGACCTGATCCACTGCCGTACCCTCCAGCTTATGACCAGCTTTAAGCCCCATATACGCGAGCGCGTCACGGACCGCCTCGCGTTTGGCGGGCATCACATCATCCGCCGCCGGCACTGTGGCCGTTATCGGCAGCGCTTGCTCTGGACTGGTGCCCCAGGTCACTGTCGGTGCGATCTCAGAGGCATCTAACACCACCTCACGGTCAAACGGAGCTTCTTTGTCACTGCAAAGCCCGCGCCACTCCGCACAGGCTTGTTCCCAGGCCCCCGCTTTCGGGGCAAAGGGACGGTCTTTGATATAGGCGAAGGTTGTCTCATCTGGCGCTATGATCCCAAATCGTGCGCCACCCTCAATCGACATGTTGCACAGCGTCATTCGGCCTTCCATGGACAGCGCCCGAATGACAGCGCCGGCATATTCCACGGCATGTCCTTGCGCCCCATCGGTTCCCAATTTGCCAATCCAGCCAAGGGCTATATCCTTGGCCGAGACGCCGAAACCCAAGGCGCCTTCGACCGTGATGCGCATGGATTTTGGTTTGCGCTGCCATAGGGTTTGCGTGGCCAACACATGAGCCACTTCTGTCGCGCCAATGCCAAAGGCCAGCGCACCAAAGGCACCGTGGGTTGACGTATGGCTATCACCGCAATTGATCAGCAAGCCGGGCAACGTCAAACCTTCTTCAGGGCCCACCACATGGGCGATGCCTTGCCTTGGATCATCCAGATCATAGAGGTGGACCCCATGGTCATCGGCATTCTGGCGCAGGGTTTGGATCATGCGCAATATCTGAGGATCAAGGCTCTGAGACCCGCGTCGCGTCGGCGCATAATGGTCAACGAAAGCAAACGTCAGATTGGGCTCGCAAACAGATAATCCCCGCTCTTTGAGTTTGGCAAAAGCATGATGCGACCCCTCATGAACCAGATGGCGGTCGACCCAAAGCAGCGAAACACCGTCGTTGCGCCGCAACACTTCATGCGCCGCCCAAAGCTTGTCCAACAGGGTTTGAGAGATCGGCTTCATATGCCGCCCTCATCCTTACCAATGGCCGGTTCCCAATGGCGCGCGGAGCCATGCCCAACGCGCATGAGCGGCATTTCGAGTCGAAACATGTCGGGCCTGTAGAGCCCTGCCAGGTACTCGACACCGTCTCCATGCACATCCCGCACAACCCGCCGCAATGAGAGCAATGCGGACCCAACTTCAACATCAAGCGCCTTGGCGACTTCAGGACCAGCGAGTGTTGCGCTGACGGATTGATGCGCCTCCTTGATCTGCACTCCGCTGCGCTCCAAAAGCTGAAAGAGCGGCGTTGTGGCCAGATCATTCTCAGAATAGTTTTGCGCAATCTGAGCCGGCACATAGGTCGTCAAATGAGAGAATGGAACAGTCCCCGCAAGCCGAACCCGCGTTGCAATCTGAACCTCGACATCTCGCTCAAACCCCATCGCAACAGACACAAAATCGGGCGCGCCACCGTAGGTAAATGAAAGCAGCCGCGCGGTCGTCTTTTGGCCCATCTCGACCAGTTGCGGCATGAGTGTGTTGAAATTCATGGCAGCGCGCTGGCCCGCTGCTGGGCGCGCGCGCACCTTCGTTCCACTTCCAGCCCGGCGCTCTATGAAGCCCCCCTGCGCCAGAGCGTCCAGCCCCCGACGGACAGTGACTCGACTGACAGCAAAGGCCTCAGCGAGTTTCTGCTCGCTGGGCAATGTCTCACCATCTCGCAAATCACCAACCGTAATCTGATCCCGCAGTGAAAGGTAAACACGGAGCGCCTTGGTCCCCTTTGGCAATATCTGAACAGATTCAGCCCGCATTCATGATTCCCCAACCGTACCCAGCTGAGCGTAAATATGTTCCCTTCAAAAGCAAGTATTAGTATTCAGAATATCCAAAATAAAATTCTGGAAACATACAATATATGTATTACAGATAGTACAGGTTAAGCGAGGGAGACGGCGATGCCTGTGGTCGAACTGCACATATTAGAAGGCTATAATTCAGAAGAAAAACAACGCCTTGGCGAGGCATTGACCGATGCTGTGCGATTCGTGGTCCCCGCCAGTCCAGAGCTTGTCACGATCATGATCCACGACATGCCGACCGAAAATTACTATCGCGGCCGCATCCAGCGCAGGCCGGCCGCGGCAAGGCCGGACCCAGAGCGCGTCGTCAAGGATTATCTCTCAGCCATGGAAGCGCGTGATCTCACAAAGGCCAGCACCCTGTTGGCACAGGGCTTTACGATGACGTTCCCCGGCACCGGGCCAATGGCGACGCTTGACGCGCTGATAGAATGGTCGAAGCCACGCTACAAATTTGTCACGAAAACATATGAAGGTTTTGATGCGCTTCAGAGCCCAGACGAGGCCTCGATCGTCTATTGCCGCGGCACGTTGCAAGGCGAATACCACGATGGGAGCTGCTTTGAAGCCATCCGTTTTATTGATCGCTTCGAAGTCATTGATGGAAAGATTACCAAGCAAGATGTTTGGAACGATATGGCCGAAGTGAGGGCGAATACATGACGGAAATTGATCCAATTACACTATCGGTGCTTGCGGGCAGGATGGAACAAATTGCAGATGAAATGGACGCAACCCTCTTTCGTGCGGCCTTTAATCCCATCATCGCCGAGGCGCATGATGCCAGCCACGGGCTTTATCATGCGGTCTCTGGCGACACTTTGGTGCAAGGCAAATCAGGATTGCCAATATTCGTTGGTGTGATGTCTTTTGCGGTCAAGGCCGTGATCGAGAAAGCTGCCAAAGACGGCGATCTGCAAGATGGCGACATTTACATCTTCAATGATGCCCATATTGGGGGCACGCATCTGTCAGATATGCGTTTGGTGCGTCCATATTATCACGCGGGTAAGCTGTTTTGCTATCTCGCCTCGGTCGGCCATTGGCATGATGTGGGCGGTGCGGTTCCCGGCAATTACAACCCGGCCGCCACCGATGTTTTCCAAGAGGCCTTTAACTTGCCACCGGTGAAACTTGCGCGTGCAGGCAAGGTGAACCAAGACATCATCGACATTTTGATGCGCAACACCCGCCTGCCACAATCAGCCATGGGCGATCTCAACGGCCAGTTGGGCGCGCTTGATCTTGGTGTGAAGCGGATGGATGAGCTCCTAGATGAATATGGTGGCGCGACGATCACAGCGGCACTTGAGGCCTTGGGCCACCGCGCTGAGGCGCTTATGCGCTCAGAGCTGACGGATCTGCCAGACGGTCGCTGGGAAGCAGAAGACTACCTGGATAACGACGGGATCAATGATGAGCCGCTTAAGATCAAAGTCGCTCTTGAAATCAAGGCTGACACAATGCGTCTTGATTTCACAGGCTCAGCTCCGCAATGCGCCGGACCGGTAAATATTGCGCTGCCAACAGCCGTGGCGACAGCCTATGTGGCCATCAAACATATCTTTCCCGCGCTACCGGCGAATGCCGGGGTCATGCGCCCGATCGAGGTCGTCGTGCCCGAAGACAGCCTTCTGGCCGCAAAATTCCCCGCGCCAACGGGCGGATATACGGAAACCATCCTGCGTATGATCGACGTTGTATTTTCTGCCTTTGCGCAGGCCGCGCCGGAGCGGGTTGTTGCAAATGCTTACGGAACAATCAATGCGCTGTCGATTGCAGGCAAGCGCAAAAATGGCCAGCCATGGGTCATGTTTTCCTTCTACGGAGGCGGTCACGGCGGCTCTATTGAGACAGACGGGCTGAACCATGGCAACGCGCCGATCTCAACCGCTACAATTCCACCAATGGAAATTTTAGAAGCGGCCTATCCTGTGATGTTCCGAACATGGGCTCTGCGCCCCGATAGCGCAGGAGCTGGGTCGCATCGCGGCGGCTTAGGCGCGATCTATGAAATTGAAGTTATTGAAGAAAATGGTGCAGAAGCCTTCCTCTTTGGAGAGCGCGGTTGCTTCGCACCCAAGGGCATCGCAGGTGGTGGCGATGCTGCGCTCAATGTTTTTCAATACGAACAAGATGACGGATGGCACAGCCCCCCGCTGACCTCAAAGATGCGTGGAATCACGCTAAAAGCTGGGCAAGCTGTGCGCCTCCAAACACCCGGGGGTGGCGGTTACGGCAAGGCCGATGAACGCAGCCATGAGGCCATCGCCCGCGATGTGGCGCGCGGATTAATGAGCGACGCCGAGGCGGACGCCGTCTACGGAACAGATTGGCGGGAGGGTACCCAATGAGTAGCCTCATGATCGGTGTCGATGTTGGCGGCACATTTACGGATATTTTTGTTCTCGATGAAGCTGCCGGCACAGCCCGGGTTGCAAAAGTGCCCACGACGCGACCTGACCAATCGGCGGGATTCCTAGATGGGATTAAACAAGAGGTCCGCGATTTTTCGAAAATTTCTGTGGTTGTTCATGGAACAACCGCAGGCACCAATGCGCTCTTGGAGCGCAAGGGCGCCACGACCGGCGTCATCTGCACGCAGGGCCTGCGAGATGTGCTCGAAATGCGCCGCCGAGATCGCCCGCGCACCTGGGGTCTTCGCGGGAATTTCGAGCCTGTGGTTGACCGCAGAAACCGCCTTGAAGTGCCTGAGCGCACGCTGGCAGACGGCACTGTGCGCACCCCCGTTGATCTTGAAGCGGTACGCAGCGCAGCGCAGGCCTTGCAAGCCAATGGCTGTGAAAGCGTGGCCATCCTATTTGCCAATTCTTACGCCAACACGGCAAACGAAGAGGCCGCAGTCGCTTTGCTCCGCGATATTTGGCACAATCAGCATGTCTCCGCGTCATCCGAAATTCTGCCTGAAATACGCGAATTTGAACGCTTTTCAACGACGGCGCTGAATGCCTATCTCCAGCCAGAGGTTTCAGGTTACTTTGCCCGCTTGGAAAACGCGCTTAAGGCCGACGGCTTTGAGGGCGAGTTCATGATCGTGCAATCCAATGGCGGCGTGATGGCGGTTGATACGGCCTGCCGTCTGCCCGTGCGCACAGCCCTGTCGGGGCCGGCTGCCGGGGTCATAGCCGCGGCCTATATTGCCCAATCGGCAGGCTTTGAAAATGTCATCACGGGCGACATGGGGGGCACGAGTTTTGACGTGTCGTTGATTTCGGCGGGGCGCTCGATGCTCTCGCCTCAAACCTCCATTGATTTTGGAATGGTCGTGCGCAACCCGATGATCGAGATAACCACAATCGGCGCGGGCGGCGGATCCATCGCTTGGGTGGACAAGGGCGGCCTGCTCAATATCGGCCCACAAAGTGCCGGGAGCAACCCGGGACCAGTGGCCTATGGCCTGGGCAATACAAGGCCGACGGTGACAGACGCCAATGTCTTCTTGGGACGGATTGACCCTGACAACCCCATTGGAGGGGAGCTCGAGCGCCTGGATATAGACGCCGCGGGCCGCGCAATTGACGCGCATGTCGGCACCCCATTGGGCCTCACAACAGTAGAGGCCGCCGAAGCCATCTTGAAAGTTGCAAACAGCCGTATGGCCGGCGCTATTCGCCTCGTGAGCATCGAACGGGGATTTGACCCGAAAAATTTTGCCTTTATGCCTTTTGGTGGCGGCGGTGCATTGCACGCGGGCGCGATGCTGGCCGAAGTTGGTATCGCGCGGGCGATTGTCCCACGCTACCCAGGCGTGACCTCCGCGATGGGCTGCGTGATTGCCGATATGAGGCAAGATTTTGTGCAGACCATAAATGCGCGCGTTGACATACTGGATGAGGCGGCATTGGCGGCCTTCATGACTGCGCATGTAGATCAAGGCCTGGCGTTGCTTGATTCCGCAAGAACAAATTTCGAAGCCCGTGACCTCAGCTTTGAGCTCGATATGGCCTATGTCGGACAAACTCATACTGTTTCGGTTCCGCTCACTGTCAAAACAGAGGGCAGCACGGTGACAGCGATCACGCATGCCGAAATCGAGACGGCATTTGATGCCACTTATAAGGCAACCTATGGCAGGTTATTGCAAAACGGGGTGCGGCGCATTTTGAACCTACGCAGCGCGGTGATAGGCAAACGCCCCAAGTTTGACCTGAGCACCCTTGCACCGCCCGAAGGCGGACGGGTGGAAAAAGTCGGGATGCGCAAGGTGCACTTTGGCAATACATGGTATGACACGGCCATATATGATCGCCTTGCCTTGCCCTCGGGCACCAAAATAGTTGGCCCCGCCATTTTGACACAGCCTGACACCACTGTCTTGATCGAGCCCCATCTGCAAGGCCGCGTAGATCGGTTTGGCAATACCATCATTGAACCTCAGGAGGAATGAAATGAGTGATCTGAGTACCTGGAACCTGTCGCGCACAGCCTTGCTGACCATCGACTTGCAAAATGACTTCCTCCACCCTGAAGGAGCCTACGGGCGCGCCGGCCAGAGCTCCGCCACCATCGCAGCTTTGCCAGATCGCATAGCTCCGCTGGCGCGCGCCTTGCGATCTAAAGGCGGGCGCTATTTCTCGGCGCAGTTCACGCTTGTCCCTGACAAAGATGGAGAGCCGCTGATCGCCCCGCACCTCAAGGAGCTTCGCCCATTCCTTGGCAAAGGAGATTTTGCGCCCGGCAGTTTCGGGCACAGGCTTGTCGACGCGCTTCACCCTGCGGATTTCATCATTGAAAAAGTGGCATATTCAGCGTTTTTCCAAACGCGTCTCGAGTATTTGATGCAGGCCACGGGCATTGATCATTTGATTGTGGGCGGGATCGTCACCAATGGCGGCGTGGCCTCAACCCTGCGCGACGCGCACCTACGCAACATTGAAACACTCATGCTGACAGACGGCTGCGTAGCCTTCAAAACCGAAGTGCATGACGCAACGCTCCTGTCGCTTGATACGGTCACCAAACAATTGAGCTGCGCAGAAGCCTTAGCCCTGATTGAGGGAAGATCATGAGCCTTAAAACGCGCTTTCAGGACAAAAAAATCGTCGTTATGCCAGGCATTTATGACGGGCTTACAGCCTCGCTTGCAGAGGCGGCGGGCTTTGAGGCGCTTTACTTAAGCGGGGCTGCTGTCGCCTATACGCGCCTGGGGCGACCTGATATTGGGCTGACAACGGCCTCCGAAATGGCCGACACAATGACGCTGATTGCCGATCGCACATCTCTGCCTGTGATCATTGATGCCGATACAGGGTTTGGAAATGCGCTCAACGCACAGCGCACCATGCGGCTTTATGAGCGCGCAGGCGCATCTGCTCTGCAAATAGAAGACCAAACCTTCCCAAAACGCTGCGGTCACCTGTCCGAAAAATCGCTGATCTCCACTGGAGAAATGGTTGGGAAAATTGCGGCCATGGTTGACGCGCGATGCTCGGACGAAACACTGATTATCGCGCGCACCGACGCCATTGCCGTGGAGGGCTTCAGCGCTGCCGAAGATCGCGCTGAGGCCTATCTTGAAGCCGGCGCGGATGTGTTGTTCATTGAGGCACCCCAAGACCGGGCCCAATTGGAACAGATTGCAACGCGCTTTTCCAAGCGCATCCCACTTTTGGCGAATATGGTTGAAGGGGGGGCGACCCCCATCACCAGCGCCGATGATCTGGAAAATCTTGGTTTCTCGATTGTAATTTTCCCTGGCGGCATCGTGCGTGCCCTCGCACGCACGGCGCAAGACTATTACCAAAGCCTCGCCAAAAATGGCTCAAACAAGCCATTTGGAGAGCGAATGTTTGATTTCGATGGCCTCAACTCTGTCATTGGTACGGCTGATATGCTCAAAAAAGGTGCGCAATATTATGGCTCCAACAGTTAAGGAGCCCCCCCATAGCTTCGACATCACGGTCGAAACTCTGATTGTCGGAGCTGGAGCCTGCGGTCTGATTGCCGCCCTGTCTGCACGGGAGGCAGGACAAGAGGTTCTGGTGATTGAAGCGGATGCGGTTCCGTCGGGATCTACGGCGCTCTCTGCGGGATTGATCCCCGCAGCGGGGACAAAAATTCAACAGGCGGCAGGGATAGAGGATAGCGCCGCCCTGTTTGCAGCCGATATTCAGGCGAAGGCCCATCAAGAAAACAACCAAGCGCTGGTCGATCTTTTGGCGCAAAATGCCGCCGAGGTGATCGACTGGTTGACACAAACCCATGGTCTTGCGTTTTCGCTGGTCGACGATTTTGACTACCCGGGCCATTCAAGCCGCCGAATGCACGGTTTGCCGACCCGAGCGGGCAGTGAGCTGATTGATGCTCTGCGAAGCGCAGCCGAACGGGCGGGTATCGACATCATTTGTGGGCGTCGTGCAGAAACGCTTTATTTCGCCGATGGCTTGGTGCATGGCGTCGCTGCCCTGCGCCCTGATGGCGGCATTGAGACGATTGGCTGCAGCCGGCTGATCCTTGCCTGCAACGGCTTTGGCGGCAATCGCGCGCTGGTGTCAGAGCATATGCCTGAGATTGAAAATGGGCTTTGGTTCGGTCACGATGGCAACCGAGGCGAAGCTGTGCTCTGGGCCAGTCAGATTGGCGCGGCAACCGAACACCTCGGGGCCTTTCAGGGGCATGGAAATGTCGCCCATCCTCATGGAATTTTGATCACATGGGCAACCATCACCGAGGGCGGTGTGCAAGTCAACGCCGCGGGCGAGCGGTTCTGGAATGAATCGCAAGGCTACTCTGAAGCGGCGCGGGCCGTGCTATCGCAAGCACAGGGAGTGGCCTATGCGATTTTCGATGGGCGCATCGCAGACATTGCAGAGCAATTTGAAGACTTCAAACGCGCCAAATCTGAGGGGGCAATCAAGAGTGCAGGCACGCTTGAAGAGCTGGCCGCGGCTCTTGGTCTACCCGCGGGCGCGCTCAGCAAAACGATTGCAGATATCTTGCCAAACAGCACTGACCGTTTTGGCCGCAGCTTTGGTGAAACGCGGCTCTGTCCCCCCTTTTGCGGCGTGCGCGTCACAGGTGCACTTTTTCACACGCAAGGCGGGGTGCAGGTGGACACATCCGCACGCGTGATCCGAAAAAATGGCGGGGTGATCGCGAATTTATATGCCGGCGGCGGCGCAGCCTGTGGTGTCTCCGGCAGAGGTGATCGAGGCTATTTGTCGGGCAATGGCCTGCTTGCCGCAGCGGTGCTTGGCCGTATCGCTGGGAGCGCCTCGAGAGGGTGAAGGAAGATTTATCAACTCTGTTTTTCAAATGCTCATTTTTGCGTTTAGGGATTTTTTCGCAAAAATTTGCGCGACACAAAGCCGTTCAAAGTTTCTGCCAATGGTTACGCGCCGGAAGAACCGCCCTTTGAACGAAGGCATCTTTCAGCAAGCCGTTGAGTTTAGCGTTCAGCTGGTCATTGCTTTTCAACGCCATAAGCTCATCTTGCGTTAAGCTATAAGGATCATCCTCTAACCTCATACGAAGCCCCATGTCGTTCCAAACGGAGGTGATAATTATGCGTTCTTTATCTGTCATACTTTAAGCAACGACAGATGATCGGGATATGTTAGATATTTTCTACTGTCGGTCACCGGCACCAATAAAATTCTCACGAAAATTCGTTCAAAAGACACGCTCTTAACGTGCCTTAGGACAAGCCCCACGTCTTTGCAAAGGGCGTAACGGCGAGCATGAGCCTTGGCTCACCCACCCATTGGCTGCATCCTATAGGCGATGTACTCGACGCCGTTGGTTGTATCCCACTGCACCTGCTCTTCAGTCATCATCGGTTCACTGAGCGCCGAAAAATCTGTGATATTGGCCAGAAATACCAAGGAGTGATCGCTTTCTTTTGCGACAGTCCAACCCGTGTGCGCCGCACTTATAGTGGACATGTTATGTTCAAGCCTGGCGATCATCTCCTCCCAAGTGCATTTGAAGGTTGCGCGCATACACACATTCATGTCTCTTCTCCCATTGCGTGACGGTAGTGGAAGATTAATCTCTACAGATATTATTGCAAGCAAGGTCGCTTAATATGCCTTTTTATACCCTTAACGTCAAAATAGAGCGATTATTATTTGTCCCTTATTGTGCGATTTTTATAAGTCATATTCTGTTTATTAAGGCTTAACATTAGAATTTGACTGTCGAAAGGTAATTTAACATTGACATAAGTCACCGTGTTATCGCCACTAAAGAGATACGGAATATTATGACTGAAGATGAGGGTAGCCTGAGATGCAAATGAAAATTTATATCCGCACATTTACGACACCGGTTGACGCACAGATGTTCAACAGTGTGTTACATACGAAATGGCCTGACATGATTGCTTCCATAGAGGGAGCACGGTTTAGGCTGTTATACAATGAAAGCACACCTAACGTATCAACGGTGGTTTGGGAATTCTCAAGCGTTGAGGTACAAAAAAAGATCGAAGCGCTGATTGAGACTGAAATAGCGAAATTTACTCAGGCTTTACCGAACCGCCAGGTTCACTATTCAGGCTCTGTTGAACTCGATTTCGTTGGCGGCGTTTAGGACGATTCTGTTTCAACGCAAAGTCTGCGCAATTTTACACTTCAATGTGCCGTCTAAGCAATGATCGGTTTATGTCTGAAGTTCGGCAAAACCAGTTCAACATATGCCGTGGATTTTTATTTTTAAACGTTTTTACTTTAGCCTGAAATCCACTTCAGGGAGACGCTTATATGGCGATGATTGCGATGATGATGCCCATTTTGCCGGGAAAGAAAGACACCTGGCTTGCAATGATGGAACATATGACAGGTGATAACAAAGCCGAGGCGGACGCGATTAGGATTGGAGCTGGATTGCATGAGCGATCATTTCTCCAAGAAACACCCGCGGGAGATTTCGTGATCCTAACCTTTGAAGGCGATGACCCAGCGGCTGGTTTTGCGAAAATGATGGCCGATCTGCCACCGGAATTCGCTGCAGGTGCTATGGAAGTCCATGGTCTTGATATGGCGGCACCACCACCGCCAATGCCGACTTTGATCTACGATAGTCGTCGTTAATTTGACAATGAGATGAAAGGTTAACTCTTGGAGGTCCATATGCAAAAACTATCCATCATCAGGTTCAAACCTAAGCCAGGGTGTCTTGATGAATTTGCTGCTAACTTAAGCGCATATAATGAGACAAAACACCGAGTTTTTCACTTAATGAAATCGGGCGAAGAGCTGCATGCGATTGTCATACGAGATGCCACGATCCTGGCTCAGGACGCCGCCGAGGGCGTTACGTTCCTGGACAGTCAGCGACATCTTCTACAGGAATTCGATCCCGTAAACCGGCATACAATCCCGTTAAGCGGAGATTTAGTATACACCACCGTGACATAATTGTGAGCTTAAGGCTCCCCTAAGAAAGGCAAATTATCGATGTCATTTATGGTAAAAGTTACGCACGATTACTCGACATGTCAGGCACATCACCCAACAAAAGCAGATCTTTATAAAAATACGTTGGCGAGTTTGGGTGATCATGGAATTAAAGTTCATGGGCATTACTCAAATCGGCTCATCCATACAAACTTCATCATATGCGAAACAGACAGCTTTGAGGCCTTAGATGCAGCTTTTGATCCAATCCTTGAGATGGGTCATTTTGAAGCGACGCCCGTCATAAGGCGGGATTAACCAAGCTCTACCGCATCGCTCAGCAGAGTTGCATGGTATGACAGGCACTCATCAGCGTCAATGAGGAGCGATGTTTTGCGGTCCTCTGGGTCAGCCCTGCGGGTTGAGGGATGCAATCGCCGGAAGAAGGTCAGCAACATCATCTACGGTTTTGCTGATCATTCCGTCCACAAATAAATTCCTAAAACGTCTTTCACAGGCTGTGATTGCTATGATGGGTCGATCCTTCGCGTAGGTGAAGCCAATTTCAGCCGCTGTCCCTGAATCGATGTCCTGTCCCGTGATCAGCGCAACTGTTAGGTCCGCTGCCTTCAATGCCGTCAAATCAGTATTAAAGATTTTATCCTTTGTGGCTTGGCTCAAATTCGTGCCTTCCAACTCAGAGTCATCAATACCGGATTGATCCCTATGGGGCAAAAAGCATGTGTAGCCACTGCCCTCTAATTGGGCCGCTATAAGCTCGAGATAGCTTCTCTCATGCGCGTTGAACAATGGGCCTGCGATATATATATTTTTGATCATGCGTTTAAACTCACCTCTTTCGGTTCACCATGAACTTATGGAGGGAGGTGCAAAAAAGCTAGCCTGCTTGGCGGTCTGCGTCCCTTGTTTCAGCACAGGCATTTGATCGCCCGACCGGCCCCGGCGCGACACCATCCGTTTTGACCTGCCGCAGATTGCTGCCACGGCTTTGCTGGCATGGCTTTGCTGGAATGGGCTGCACCACAGCAGACAGATGATCGCATTAAAATACCGGGCGAAATCCGCCAAATCGCAAGAAAAATTGGACCTCTCCAAAGCGCATGAAAGCTGCATCCCTCATGCGGGCTGCTTACAGTGGCGCAGGTCGACAGCCGGGACTCGCCGCATTTTATAGGGGCAAAGTAAGACTTGTTGTCAAAACCGCCGTCGTGCCAAGGATCGCAATTATGATCACCCATTCCGCATCGATGGATTTGGCAAGATGGCGGGCTCCGGATCCATCGCCTAAGCGCAGCGCAGGAACGAAGCGAAGCTTATTTGCCGCCGCAAGCCCCAGAAGCAAGCCGATCAGCAAAGTTTTAACAATCAATGCCTGCCCATAATCAGTTTCCCTGAGCGCGGCAAAAGAACCAACCAGCTGATAACTCATGTAAACCCCCGCGACAATCAGCCCAGGAACGGTGACCGACGCAAGCACACCAAACCGATGCCCAACAGTCGCAGCGGCAGCATAGGTTTGGCCTGATGATGCCAAACGTCTCAGGGGTGTGAGAATGCCAATCCATAGCGCAACTGCGAGCAAGTGTATCATCAATGCGGCATCTAACAGTCTCGCACCGCGGTCAGAGATATGCCCGATCTGGCCAAAAGACCCAATGGCGATGACGCCCCCCAGCATGGAAATCCAAATCCCAACGCGCCCAAGGAATAACCCTAGGATGAGAAGACTTAGGCCCAAAACACGCGCGATGAACGCTGTGCCGACCGGGGTCGCCCATAGGAGGCCGAGCATTTCAGGATCAATCATGCCGCTGGCATCACCGGTCAGGTTGGCACCGCGCAGCAAAAACGCAAGGATCGTGGCAATCAGGCCAAGCGACGCAAATGCCGCGGCCAGACCATTTGTGCGGTCCAGCTGAAATAGTCGTGTCGCCAAAACCGTTCCTGTGGCCGTTAAAACACCAAGATAAAGAGCAAATTTCGTGATGATGGCCGCCAGAGTAATAGGATCAAGCATCATCGTTTAACAGTGAAGCCGAATTTGCCATTTAAGGCATGACCATCCGCCCCAAGTCCGCGCCACTCAACCACATAGGTCCCGGGCCCCATATCTTGCATGGGTAAAATAAACTCTTGGGTGAAGGTTTTCTGTGCCCCAAGGTCTAGGTTCAGCGCAGGGCTGCCTGCATGCGCGAGCGTGACCCGGGTGAGGCGAATATCACCTTTGAAGTCCATCAAAACTTCAACTGGCATTTCTGACACAATTGACCCATTGGCGGGTGTCGTTCCATCGAGGGGGGAGTGGGCCACAGCGGTTGTTGCCCAAATCGCGATCGCTGCGGCGCATAGAATAATCTTCATCTTTGGTCCCCGCAATTTGTTTTGTTCCAAAGGATCAATTGATCCCATTGGCACGTTGCAATTCTCGGATATAGGCGATGATAATGGTGACATCACCTCTCGTCAAACCTTCAATCACTGGCATATTGCCAAAGCGCCAATGGTGAGCCTGAACACCTAGCGCAACGGCCCGTTGAAAGCTCTCGTTAGCATGATGGCTTGGCTCGTAAATCTTATGTATCAAAGGTGGCGCTAACCCATCCTTGCCGGCCGCGTTCTCTCCATGGCAGATAGCGCATTTTGCGTCAAAGCCAAGTTTGCCGATCTGAGCACTCTGTGACAGATTGTCAGGCAAAACAACCATAGCCAGTGGCGCCGCTTCGGCGCTTTCGACATGGTTAACAGCGCGCGCTTTTTGTCCAACTGGCCAAAATGAATAGCCCAAGACAGCCGCAACCATCACCGCGGAAACTGCGACTGTAACTTTCATAAAATGCATTGCGATTTCCTCTTTGTAAAAATACGGTTTTTGATCGCTTAAAACACCTTCTATTTGCGCGTTGCGATCACAGGCAAACTGGCATTCATGGTGTGGTGCGAGGGGTTGATCTCCCATTCCACCAAGATCCAAACCTTACCCGTCCGCAGTCAACGCCGCAAGGATGCGCGCGCCCTTCCCTAGGCCTAGCCAATCTCGCAGTGTGATCGCCCCAATTGAGCGCTATGGCTCCACCACCACAACCTCCGTGCCCCATTGGTCGCAGCCTGCCTGCAGGTTTTCAGGCAGCGCGGCATCTGTAAACAATTTGTTTACATCCTTTAAGGCGCAAATTTTCAGCGGTGCTGTGCGTTTGAACTTCAGATGATCCGCCACCACCATGACCTGCCGTGATTGCTTTAGAGCGGTTTGACTAACCATAATTTCTTGATCATCAAAATCCAGCAAATCCCCATCGAGATCAATCGCAGAGCAGCCCAAAATTGAGAAATCAAATTTGAAATTCTTGATCAGCTCCGCCGTAAGGCCCCCAACCAATCCCCCATCAGAACGGCGCAACACACCCGCGGTTAGGATGATTTCACAACTGGAATTGGCCGCCAAAATATTGGCCGTGTTCAGATTATTGGTCACAACCAAAAGGTTTTCATGATCCAATAGCTGTTGCGCGACGGCTTCGGTGCTGGTGCCAATATTCAAGAAAACAGAGGCCCCATTCGGGATGGATTTTGCACAAGCCTTGGCAATGGCGGTCTTGCCGCGCGCGTTGAGCCTCCGCCGCTGTTGATACACAATATTGACCACCCCCGAGGGAATGACCGCGCCCCCATGCACCCGCTCCAATTGGCCCGACCCTGTCAACTCTGCCAAATCACGGCGGATGGTTTGAACCGTGACCTGATAGCGTTTGGACAGCTCTTCAACGGTGACCTTTCCCTCTTTGCGGGCCAGCTCCAATATTTCGCGATGCCTAAAATTTGAAGCCAATTCTCTCGTCCCACCTACTCCGATGCCTTTTCGCCAGGGATTTAACACACCTACCTGATCGCGATAATCAGCTCTGCATCGCTGGCGTCAAGAATAAAGCCACATAAGCGAACATTATTAGTCGTATTTTATCCGTTAATACGTCCAATTTACCAAATGCGAAAATAAACGAACATTCGTTATTGATAGTATTGCCGACATGATGATATGGCAAAAATCAACGAATCTAAGACATGAACCCCGATGGAGCGCCTGTGACCCAAGCCGATACAAATGACATCATCGATCTGTTCGTGATCGGCGGCGGGATCAACGGCTGCGGCATTGCGCGCGATGCGGCGGGGCGCGGTTTGCGTGTCGAGCTTGCGGAAATGAACGATTTGGCCTCGGCAACCTCATCGGCTTCAACCAAATTATTTCATGGCGGCCTGCGGTATCTTGAATATTGGGAACTGCGGCTTGTGCGCGAGGCGCTGGTGGAGCGTGAAACCCTGCTCAGAGCCATGCCCCATATTTCCTGGCCCATGCGATTTGTGCTGCCCTATCATCAAGATATGCGATTTGAGAGCAACACGCCCACATCGAAACTTCTCAATGCCCTCATGCCCTGGATGAAAGGCCGTCGCCCAGCTTGGCTCATTCGCTTCGGTCTTTTTTTATATGACACGCTTGGCGGGAGAAAGATTTTGCCGCCAACGCGGGCGATTGATTTGCGCCAGGGTCCCGAAGGCGCGCCTTTGAAGGCTAATTTTACACAGGCCTATGAATATTCGGATTGCTGGGTCGAAGACAGCCGTTTGGTTGCCCTAAACGCCCGCGATGCAGCAGCTCGCGGCGCGCGCATCACCACCCGAACCAAAGTCACGATGGCACAAGTGCTGGACGGCATCTGGCACGTTACCTTGCAAGATCAATACAGCGGCGCGCGCCGGACGGTGCGGGCGCGGTTTTTGGTCAACGCCGGAGGGCCCTGGGTCGAAAATATCATTCGCAACACCATCGGCCTTGACACCAAAGAAGGCGTGCGCCTGGTGCGGGGCAGTCACATCATCACGCGCAAGCTCTACGATCATGACAAATGCTATTTTTTCCAGGGACAAGACGGTCGGATCATTTTCACAATTCCCTATGAAACGGATTTCACCTTGATCGGCACAACCGATGTCGATCACCAAGATCTTGCGGAAAAACCAGTCTGTCAGTCTGAAGAGCAAGATTATTTACTGCAATTCGCCTCAACCTATCTCAAAGCACCCGTCACCGCTGAAGATGTGGTGGCCACCTATTCAGGCGTTCGACCGCTCTACAACGACGCGGCCAGCTCCGCCACGGCCGCCACGCGAGACTATGTTTTGAAGCTCGACAACTCTGCCGGAGCGCCACTTTTGAATGTCTTTGGCGGCAAAATCACAACCTACCGCAAACTTGCCGAACAGGCATTGCAACAGATTTCGGAACATGCGCCGCAGATAGGGCAAGCTTGGACCGCAGGGGTGGCCCTGCCCGGCGGCGATTTCCCCGTGGACGGGGTGGAAGAGATCATCCACCAACTCATCACAAAATTCCCGTTTTTGACGGCGCCCTGGGCGAGAAGATTGGTCAAAGCCTATGGAAACGAGGCTTTTGACGTCTTAGGCGCAGCCCAGCTTGCCACAGATTTGGGGGAAGATTTTGGGGCCAATTTGACCGCGCGCGAAGTTACTTGGTTGATGGACAAGGAATTTGCCCAGACCGCCGAGGATGTGATCTGGCGCCGCAGTAAATTGGGCCTGCGCCTCAGCCATGCGCAGATTGAGAGATTGCAAACTTGGATGCAGCAACAGTTGACGGCGGCCCAGACCGGGCAAGCCGCCGCGCAGGCCTAAGGGCAAGCCTGGACTGCGATGCAATAAGCCTTTGGTTTCAAGTATTAAAGAAAACAGCCCCTTGTGTCGTGGCCGAACAGAGCCCTTGTCTCTTTCGCTCTGATAGATCATTTTGGACCTATGGCGAAGACTCAAACTCAATGGCTCTCACTGATCCTATTCCTGTGGACCTGGACCTATGTCTCGGCCAATCAGGTTGATTTTTCAAACGGCTGGCGTGAACAGCGCTTTTCTTTCTTTTCCAGCAACGAATTTGAGCCGCGTGGCGAAACCTTGCATATTCGTTCCGATGGGACAGTCTCCATGTTCTGGAGCCGCCTGCCTTTGGGGCTTGCGAACAGCACCGGGGCGCATTGGGACTGGGAGGTCACAGCGTCGGTGCCGCCCACAGACCTCACACGCAAGGGCGGTGATGATCGAAATTTATCCGTTTATTTTGTCTTCATGCCTGAGACGGTCCTGCCAAAGGCAGATGCTAAACTCACAGATTTTCTGGGCGACGACCGCGCGCGCGTCTTGATGTATGTCTGGGGTGGAAATCACATGCGCGGAGAAATCTTGCCGACGCCGTATTTAGGGGAGCTCGGCCGAACCTTGATTTTGCGACCCGCCGGCACCGGACAGGCCCGCGAGCGGGTCAACCTAAAAGCCGATTTTCAACGCGCCTTTGGCACAAAGCCAACACGTCTGGTTGGCATTGCTATTTCAGCCGACAGTGATGACACGGGCACGCAGATCAGGGCGCGCGTCTCGAATATGCGTCTCGACGCGGCGCATTGATCCGCCCCATCCCAACCCAAGGCCTGACCGGCGCGGGTGACACAAGCGCGCCCATGGGCAAATATTAGCCTGGGTTTCGTGCCAAAAACTCTTTCATGCGCGTCAGAGCGCGGGTTATGTTTTCTTGGCTATTGGCATAGGAAATACGAATGTAGCCCTCGCCAAGCGTGCCAAAATCCGGCCCCCCAATCGTGGCCACACCGGTTTGCTCAAGCAGTTCACCGGCCAAAACCTTAGCTTTCCACCCGGTTTGGGAGACATTGGGAAAGGCATAAAAGGCGCCCTTCGGCGTGATGCAGGAGACCCCGGGGATGTCATTGAGTTGCGTGACCACCGATTTGCGCCTTGCATCGAATTGCGCCACCATCTCACCCACGGCGGCTTGTGGACCGGTTAAGGCCTCCACTGCCGCATATTGCGCCGGGGCATTGACGCAAGACCAGGCATTCACAGCCAATTTTCGAGCCATATTGTACAATCTGTCTGGCCAAATCGAATAGCCCAAACGCCAGCCTGTCATCGCATAGGTCTTGGACCAGCCATTGAGCACAATTAACCGGTCGCGAATTTCGGGGTAGGTCAATAGGCTGACATGCTGCTCCCCATCATAGAGCATTTGGTCGTAAATTTCGTCAGACAGGATGGCCACATCGGGATAATCCGCAAGACCGGCCACCAATTTATCAATTTCCGCCTTGGGCGTTATGCCGCCGCAAGGATTGGCTGGAGAATTTAGGATAATCAGCCGTGTTTTGGGGCCAATCAGCTTCAATGTCTCCTCCGCAGAGAACGCAAAGCCATTCTCCTCGCGGATCGGAATGGCAATCGGCGTGGCACCGGTATATTCAATCATCGAGCGATAGATTGGAAAGCCCGGATCCGGATATAAAATCTCCCCGCCAGCTTCGCCAAACATCAAGATCGCGGTGAACATCGTCACCTTTCCCCCCGGCACGACCAGTACATTGGCCGGGCTCACCTCTGTGTTATATCTGCGGTGTAGATCGGCGCTGACCGCTTCGCGCAGCGGCAAAATTCCAGTCGCATCCGTATAGCCATGATGGCCATCGCGCAGAGCTTTCACCGCCGCCTCAACGATATTTTCAGGTGTTGGGAAATCCGGTTGACCGATCCCAAGGTTGATCACATCCATACCACCCGCGGCCAAAACCCCGGCGCGGCCCAAGACGGCAAACGCGTTTTCTTCACCAATTCGATCGAAATTTGAAACTGTCTTCATGTTGAACCTTTATGCCTCTTGGCGTGATAGACGGGCGGGCCGCTTGACCGTAAGGATGCGATTGCAACGGCCTAAATGTCCAGCGCTTAAATGTCCAATTTATGCGCAATCGGGCGCAGATTATGTTTGACGCGAATTTTTTGACTCAACGCAAGCAGATTTGCGCAAAACCCATGGTCTGTGCCGCAGACCCGATGCAGGCAACCGTTCTTTAGGATCGCGCAGCGCCCTGGCCAGCGCGGCGACCAAATACGGCACCAGAGGTCAAGCCCGAACCACCCGGATAGCCCGCATAGAAAACACCGCCCAGAATTTCGCCGCAGGCAAACAGTCCCGCGATGGCATCGCCGCCGCCTGTCAGCACCCTGCCCTCCGCATCCACTTTCAAACCACCATAGGTAAATGTGATGCCTCCCGTGACCGGATAGGCATAGAAAGGTCCTTGGTCGAGGGTTTGTGCCCAATTGGATTTTGGCGGATTAAGCCCGACTGTGGCCTTTCCATCCAAAATTGTGGGATCAAAACACGTCGTTTGATCCACAGCCGCATTATAGCGCGCGAGGGTCTCACTTGCGGCCGCCTGATCCACACCGCTCATCTGCGCGATCAAATCCTCCAGCCGATCTGCTTTGACAAAATGCGCATCTTTAAACCGGTACTCATCATAGAGCAGGTCATAGGTTTTGCTGTCAAAGACCTGCCAAGCAAATTGGCCGGGCTGTTCTAGGATGGCCGCGCCATATTGCGCATAGGTGTAATTGCGAAAATTGGCGCCCTCATCCACAAAACGCGCGCCATGGGCATTGAGCATGACCCCGAGAAAGTAGGAAATCTTGCGATAATTCTTGCGCTCTCCCGGCGGCAAATCAAGATTTCCAAAATCGGCCATATGCAGATCCATCGGCGTTGCGTGACAGCCCGAGTACAGCCCGTAATCGGCCGCACCAAGCTCCAGCGCCATGAGAAGACCATCGCCGGTATTATGCGGTGTCCCGCGCACCTTCGCCGCCTCCCAATTTGCGCCCATATGCTTGACCCGCAAAGCGCCATTGGCCTCAAAGCCGCCACAGGCCAAGATAACTGCATCCGCAGGCAGGAGCTCTTCCCCAAGCTGCACACCGCAGACGCGGCCCGCCTCGGTGATCAAACCGGTCACCGCACTGTTGTAACGGACCGTGCCCCCAAGCCGCTCGACAGCCGCCATTTCCATATCAAAAAGGCCAACGCCCTCATTTTCTGCCGCCAAGGTTAAACCGCCCCAAAAGACATGACGACCATCTTTTTCAAAACTCTGCCGGCTGTAGATGGGTTCGAATTTCACACCGTGAGCGGCCAGCCAGCGCAGGGTTGCCCCGGACCCATGAACCAGAGCCTCCTGCTCTTCCGACAAGGGCCGCCCCGCATTGAACCCCAGAAGATCATTGGCAAATTTTTCTGTCGTATAGCTGCCAAAATCTGCCGTCTTCACCCGCGGATCCTCTGGGTTGCGCAGCAAAGGCAACAGATCCTCCGCGCCATCATAGGCAAAACGCATCGCGCCGGCGGTGTATTTTGTATTGCCACCCGCCAAGGATTTATCAGCCTTTTCCAGCAACGTCACCTTGGCCCCTTGTTCCAAAGCGGCGAGCGCGGCACATAAGGCTGCATTTCCAGTTCCCACAACGATGACAGATCTTGACATTGGCTTTCCTATTTCATTGAAGTATTGTATCCGAGTGGATACAATTAGGCTATTTTAAAATGATCGAACCAGAATTGCAAGTTATGTCCCAAGGAGAAGCGGCCTATCATCGGCTGTATGAGGCGATACGCTCTGGCAATTTTCGCCCCGGCGACCGATTGCGCGAGATTGAAGTGGCCGAAATATTGGCCCTGTCTCGCACGCCCGTGCGTGAAGCCCTACGCAAGTTGGAGAGCGACGGGATCGTTGAACACCGCCCCCGTTTGGGAGCCGTGATCCGCATATTGACCCCCTCCGAAGTGGTCGAGCTTTACGAAATGCGGCTTGTTCTTGAGCGCACAGCGGCACAGATGGCTGCAAAACATGCCAATGCTGCGGAGATTGACCTGCTCAACGACATTAATGAGCAAATTGCAGCGCTCGGCGATGACACGCAACAGGCCGCGGCCTTAAATCAAGTTTTCCACCACCGCATTTATCTCGCCGGTCGTAACCGCTTTTTAATGGCCTCAGCCCGGGGGCTCAACAATGCGCTCATGCTGCTGGGGCCGACGACATTGGATGACCAAGCGCGGATCAAAACCGTGAGCGTGCAACATGCTCGGATCATAGAGGCGATCCGCGCAGGCGATCAAACAGCTGCCGGCGATGCGGCGGAGGCCCATTTGCAAACCTCTTTGCGCCATAGGCTCAAGGGGCTGGACCGATGAGCGCGCATGTCTACGCCTTCGCGGTTGCAGGTCTCGGAGTGCTGGCGTTCAAACTGTTGCACCTGCCGCTGCCATGGCTCTTGGGGCCAATTTTTGCCTGTTTAATCGCCGCATTGCTCGGCGTGCCCATGCGTGGGGTCAAAGTGATCAATGAGGCCATGCGCTCCATTCTCGGCGTGGCGGTGGGCGCGACATTTTCCCTGTCGCTGCTGGTCTCAATGGGCGGCATGTGGCCAACGCTTTTATTGATTCCGGTGATGACCGCCTGCATCGGCCTCCTCGGCGTTTTTTACTTCCAGCGCCTATGGGGGTTTGATTTTGCCACCAGCTATTATTCCGCAATGCCCGGTGGCCTACAGGATATGCTGGTTTTTGGAGAAGAGGCCGGCGCCAATGTCCGCAGTCTTGCTCTGATCCACGCCACGCGGGTTTTGGTCATTGTCGTAACCCTGCCCTTTCTTCTGGCCTGGGTTTGGGACGCAGATCTGAGCAACCCCCCAGGCGTTCCAGCCGCCAGCATTGCGCTCTCGCAGCTTGGCTGGATGATTTTCTGCGGGCTGGTTGGCTGGCAACTGGCAAAACGTGCCGGCATGTTTGGAGCCTCAATACTTGGGCCACTTTTGCTGGCTGCGCTCTTATCACTGACCGGCATTTTACAACACCGCCCCCCGTCAGAGGCCATCTGGGCGGCGCAATTTTTCATCGGAATGAGCGTTGGGGGCAAATACGCCGGCATCACCATGGCGGAAATACGAAAGGATGTGACCGCCGGGCTTGGATTTTGCGTCCTGCTCTTGCTGTTGGCGGTGCTCTTCGCCGAAGGGATTCACCTGGCCGGGCTCGCGCCGCCTTTAGAGACCGTTCTCGCCTTCGCGCCGGGCGGACAAGCGGAATTGACCGTGCTTGCCCTCATTGTCGGGGCTGATATGGCCTTTGTTGTGGCCCATCATGTCTTGCGAATATTTATCGTCATTCTCGGGGCACCGCTCTTTGCCCGCCTGTTCAGCCCGAAAACTGGCGAGCAAAAGCCCTAAGCAAAGCCTCTGACCATGCCAATGAGGGCCGCGCCTGCCGGAACGCGAATGTCACTGGTAGGCTTCTGGATTGATCATATGAATGGGTGCTCCCGCCGCATAGGCATTGATTTGATCAAAAATATCAGAAAACTGCATGTCAAACTCATCCTCGGTCACAAAGCCAATATGCGGGGTGGCCAGAACATTCGGATGCGTCAGAAGAATATGATCACGATCCAAAAGCGGCTCGTGATCGAACACATCCACAGCGGCGTGAAGCTGACCCTTCGCAATCTCAGCCTCCAAGGCACCGGGGGCCACAAGTCCAGAACGGGACGTATTCACGAATAAGGCGCGCGGCTGCATAAGGGCAAGATCCTCGGCGGTGATCAAACCCCGGGTTGCGGGGGTCAACCGAACATGCAGGCTGACAATATCGCATTCTCTAAAAAAGGCCGCGCGGGAAAGGGCCACGGTTTCACCAGCCGCAGTGGCCCGCGCCCGCCCCGCCTCTGATCCCCACCAGAGCACCTTGAGCCCCATCGCTTTGGCGTAGCCCGCAACCGCTCCTGCAATGCGCCCATATCCATAAAGCCCTAATGTTCTGCCGCGCAGGGTTCTGCCGACCCCCGATTGCCACCGGCCCGCTTGCAGTGAGGTCACCTGCTGCGGGATTTGCCTATAGCTGGCCAAAATCAAGGCCAGCGTGTGCTCTGCGGCCGCATAGGATGGTGTGTCTGAATGCATATTTGAGCTGAGCAAAACACCCCGGGCTGTACAGGCTGGCACATCAACATGCGGGTAGACGCTGCGCTGTGAGATGAGCTTCAGATTTGGCAAGCCCGCCAATAATTCAGCCCCAACCTTGGTGCGCTCACGAAAGAGCACCAGAGCCTCCGCCTCTTGCAATCGCGCCGCAAGCTTAATCGGATCCGGCTCATGATCTGTCCAGACGGTCACCTCGTGATCGGCCAATTTGGCAAAGCAGGGCAAGCTGCGCAGGGTATCGAACCAATCATCCAGAATATGAACCTTCATCGCCCTATCACCCTTCTGTAAAACGCGGTTAATGACCGGCCCAAACTGACCTTGGAATAAACACCTCTCCCACCGCGATTTTGCGAGCGGTCCGTTGGAGACCTGCGGATTTTATTTCGAAACCGGTCGCCGTATCGGCATAATCAACCGCCACTTCAATCTTGCCCGAGGCATGTTCCAAGATGACATTGGCCGGGGTCTCATTTGATTTGGCAGCCATTCCCTCTGCAATCGTCCCCGGGGTCAACACACAGGAGGCAAGGCATTGCGCACCCGTCACGGCCATAGAAGGATGCGTACTCCATGGCATGAAATAGCGGGTCGCGATTGTGCCGCCGGCCTTGGCCGGGGCCAGAAGACCAAATTTCGGGGTCACCGATTTTGCGACATCCCCCATCCCCATCAGGGCCCCTGCCTTTTTCCGTACAGCTTCCATCTGTTCAAAAAATGCGCGGTTGCCATCCAACTCGGCCGCTGTTTCATAGCCCGTCAACCCGAAGCTCTCAGCCTTGGCAATCACCATAGGCATCGCCACATCCATGCAGGTCACAGCAATTCCGTCAATCTCATCGACCCGATTGCCTGTGGGCAAAAAGGCGCCCGTGACGCCCCCGACGGTCTCCATGAATTGCACGGCAATGGGCGCAGAGGTTCCAGGCACGCCATCAATGCGCGCCGCGCCCTCATAGCTGACCTGGCGCTGGGGTGTTTGAACAACCGAGGTGACCCGCGCCTGCGTATTCACCGCCAGAATATTCACAACTGTCTGGCCCTCTTGCACCTCAACCAAACCCATCTCAATGGCGGCTGGCCCAACGCCGGTCAAAATATTGCCGCAGGTGGGTTTGAAATCAACCAATTTATCTTCCACGCTCACCTGCGCGAAAAAGTAATCCACATCGGCCCAAGGATCCTGTGACTTGGACAGCATGGCCACTTTGGTGGTGACCGCCGCGCCGCCGCCAATCCCGTCGATGTTCAAAGGATGGCCAGAGCCCACAATCGCGATTAACACCTCAGCCAGAGTGTCGAGATCCTCGGGAAGGTCGGCGCGGTTCAGATAGGGACCCCGAGAGGTTCCGCCACGCATAAGAAGATAGGGGATCGCGGTTTGTGTCATGTGATGTGTGTCATGTGAATGGCCAAGGGAGGTTCGAATAGGCTTGCAATAGACCGGGCGGAAAATCGCGGTTCAATGCCCAAGCCATAGTGCAGATAAAAGCGATGCCCGCAAGCGCATAGATCGCCGCAAATACAATGCTCATATTGGCTCTGATCCGCATAAAGGTGAACAAAAAGACAGCTAGGGCAATAATAAATCCAAACACCGCTGTTGCGACCAGCAGCGCGGCAAACCACGCCAGCGTTGACCATAGGCTGTAGCGCGCTTGCCCTGCTTCGGCGCTGCGCTCGCTGTCGGCAAAAATCATATCGGTTTCGGGCGCCAGGATCATACGGGCAATCATCACCGCACATCCGATCAAACACACGCTCGCCACAAACATTGGAAAGACCCGATCGCGGCTATAGTCCGGGATGGAACCGGCATCAAACAATGCGTAGCCAATGAATGCTGTGACACAGAGCAAGAACACCATCGGCGCGCGTTTTGAGCCTGATTTGCTGTCCCCTTCGGCCAAGATATGTTTGGCCTGGCGCAGGCCCAAAACCACAGAGACCAATGTGATGGCCAAAAGCACAAGCACGATGGGCGTGAAAATGTACTCTATCCCATCCCCAAATCCTTTGCGGAAGCGGGATTGAGCAATTTGAATGGCTTGGTTTGCATAGGTTTCCGCTGGATTGGACAGAACAAAGCCAATCAAGAAAGCGGGGCGTGACCAATCAAAGCGGCGCATCAATATTCCAAGAAAGCCAATGGCAAAAAGCGCGACAAGGTCCATCAGATTTTGCCCAGATTGGAAGGCCGCGAAGCTGATGATCATGAATAAGAATGGCGCCAATAGGACGAAGCGGATGGTTGTGAGTTTGGCGATCCCCCCTGAGGCTGCGATGCACAGAATTGTGCCCACGACATTGGCCAGAGCAAGCAGCCAAACGATGGCATAGGTGATGTCGAGATTGTTTTTCAGCATGGCCGGTCCGACCTCAATCTGACCCGATCCCAACAGGGCCATTGCGCCGATAAAGATTGCCATTGAGCCCGACCCAGGAATTCCAAACAACAAAGTCGGCACAAGCCCCCCGCCCTCTTTGGCATTGTTGGAGCTTTCCGGGCCGATCACGCCGCGCACGTCACCTTTGCCGAAATTGGACTTATCTATGCTGGTTTGCACCGTGTGCCCATAGGCAATCCAATCCACAACCGAGCCGCCAAGACCTGGGATCACACCCACGATCACACCAATGATGGAACAGCGCATTGAGAGCCAAATATTGGCAAACCAATCTTTGATCCCCGCGATCCAGCCTCCGCCGATCTGCGGCTCCTGGCTTATGGCGCGGTCATTGCGCAGCAGGCTGATCATCTCAGGAATCGCGAAAATGCCAAGGCCCACGATGACCAATTTTAAACCGTCGACCAGATAGGGGAAATCATAGGACGACATGCGCAAATCGCCAGAGGACGCCCCTTCTCCAATGGTGCCAATCAACATGCCCAGACCGGCCGCGACAATGCCCTTGATGGCCACGCGCCCCGCCAAAATACCCACCATTGAGAGGCCGAAAATCGTGATCATCAACAGCTCCGGCGTGCGAAATTCCAAAACAATGGGCCGGGCCACCAAAATAAACACCGTCAAAAAACTCGCGCCAACCAATCCGCCAAAAAGCGACGATGCAAAAGCCGCCGAGAGCGCCCGTGCGGCCCTGCCTTTTTGGGCCATGGGAAAACCATCCAAGACAGTGGCTTGTGACGCCGACGATCCCGGAATTCCCATCAATACCGAGGCGAAAGTATCAGAAGTTGGCACAACCGCCACCATGCCGATCATCAAGGCAAGACCTAGGATGGGATCCATGCCAAACATGAAGGGCAGCAAGAGCGACAGGCCAGCGATGCCGCCGAGACCGGGAAATACGCCGATGCAAAGCCCCATGAGCACACCGAGGATCAAATATCCCAAGACAACGGGTTGCAGGATAAGTGCCCAAGCCTCGCCGAAGGCGGGCAACGCCTCCATGATCACGTCCAAGACAATATCCTCCCAATTTCCTTATGAAAACGCCCCAGCCAACTCAGCTGGGGCGTTCCAAAAAAAAATTAGTTAAGGGACACACCATATTTTTCTTGTAGCCAGTTCACAATAAAGGCTTTGGCCTCAGGGCTCACCTTGGTGCCACTCACTTTGGCAGCTTCGGCCGCGGCCCCTGTCATCTGCGGGTATTTGCCCAGACGTTTGGCCGAAATTTCCGCGAAATCAGGGCGCGCCTTCACCGCCTCAAATGCCGCCGTATAGGTCACCATGGCATCAACCGATGCGCCTCTTGGCAAGAAGACCATTTTTTGAGCCGGGAATCCTGCGATGAAGAAGGCCTTCCACGCTTCCCATTTTTCTCCGGAGGTTTCGCAACCATCGGTTGCTTCGCAAACTTCTTTGAAGGTTGGAATGTCGGGGAATGTGGGATCGCGCACAATCTCGCCATTATCGTTCAATGCACCCCAAGTCATCATCGGCACCGCTGTGCCTGCCTCAACCAGTGGTGTCACACCGGACAAATAGGAGGAGGAGGTTTGGTAATCGATATTCGCCTCGCCCCGTTCAAACATCAAGCGCCCATCACCGCGCCCTTTGATTCCCATAACGCTTTCAACGTTCAGGCCCAGCATTTCCCAAGCCAATGTCGGAACCAGATCAAGACGTGTGGCGCCTTGGTTGCCATAGATGAAATCTGTATCTCTCAAACCGGATGCATCCAAACCGTCCATTTTGGCCG
>JADHLF010000061.1 GCA_016780825.1 Planktomarina sp.
ATCAGGTGGCCTATGCTGCGTTTAAATCAAATGCACTTGACGATCAGAAGGCAAACTTTCCCGCCGTGACACAAACCATCCCGAAAAATACATGGGTTGACCATCTGAAGCGAATTCAGACAGACCAAGATCAGCAGGCCTTTGCCGAACTCTTCGGATATTTTGCCCCAAGGGTTAAAGCGTTCTTGATGAAATCAGGCGCAGCGCCCGGCGTGGCGGAAGATTGCACGCAGGAGGTGATGGCCACCCTTTGGCACAAAGCCCATCTGTTTGACCCCAGCCGAGCCAGCGTATCCACTTGGATCTTTACCATCGCCCGCAACAAAAACATTGATGCTTTGCGCAAGCAAAGACGCCCCGAACCCGAGGAGCTCACCTGGGGCCCTGAAGCGGAGCCGGACGCCTCGGATATTTTGGTGATGCAACAAGAGACAGAGCAGTTGAGCCGAGCCATGAAGGCCTTGCCCGGCCAGCAGCGTGAATTGATTGAAAAAGCCTATTTTGGCGACCTCAGTCATGGCCAAATTGCGGCTGAAACGGGCCTGCCCCTTGGCACAATCAAATCGCGCCTTAGATTGGCCTTAACGAAACTCCGCCAGACGATGAAATGAACATAATGAACAAGATTACCCATCACCTTTCAGATCAACTGTTGATCGGCTATTCCGCAGGCTCGTTGCCGGAGGCTTTTAATCTAGTGGTCGCGACGCATTTGTCGATGTGTGACGAATGCCGCGCGGCGGCTCAAAGTTTCGATTCTATTGGGGGTGCGCTTTTGCATGCGCAACCCACAGAAGAATTGAGCGACGCATCTTTGGCAAAGACCATGGCTTTGATTGCCAAAGGGCCAAAATCCGCGGCGCCTAAGCCTGTTGGCGGCGATGTGCCAGATCCTTTGAGCGCCTATATTGGCGGTGGCTTGAGCGATGTAAAATGGCGGCCCATTGGTCTTGGCGTGCGGCAGGCTGTATTAAAAACCTCTCGCGCCGCAACGGCGCGGTTGCTCTACATTCCCGCCGGTGCGGCTGTGCCGGACCATGGGCACCGCGGCACAGAGCTGACACTCGTGCTGCAAGGGGCGTTTCGTGATGAAACTGCGCGCTTTGCGGCGGGGGATGTTGAAGTGGCTGACGAGGATCTGCAGCACAGGCCCGTGGCTGAGATTGGTCATGATTGTATCTGTCTTGCCGCCACCGACGCCCCGCTGCGGTTTAGCGCTTGGATTCCTCGGGTGGCGCAGTCTCTTCTCAAGCTATAGCTTCGGCAGGGGCGCAACCGCTTCAATCGCTTCGATCTCTTCAAAATCGAAATTGTCCAATTTATGCGCGCGCTTTCCGGCGCGTTCGGCCGCTGTGCTGATGCCTTCGATGTCTTTGCGCGCTTGGTTGAAATGGGTGTTGAGCTTGTCTACCCGATCCACCACCAACTCGACATCCCGGTGCAATTGCCGCAATGCGGTGCGAATGGCGCCGGCCTGTTCACGCATCCTTGCATCTTTGAGGATGGCCCGCATCGTGTTCAAAGTGGCCATGCAGGTGGTGGGGGAGACAATCCATACACGCGCTTCAAAGCCTTCGCGGATCAACTCAGGGAAATTTGAGTGCAATTCGGCATAGACCGCCTCAGACGGCAAAAACATGATCGCCCCATCTGCGGTTATCCCTTCTAGGATATATTTCTCGGAAATGGCCTTGATATGCGTTTTCACCGAGGTGCGCATAAATTTGACCGCATCTCTTGTGTCCAGCTCGGTCGTGGCGTTGCGCAGGGCCTCATAGGCCTCCAGCGGGAATTTACTGTCTATGACAATTGGGCCCGGCGGATTGGGCAGGTGGATCAAGCAATCGGCACGCTTGCCATTGGACAGAGTGGCTTGCCAAGTATAGGCGTCAGAGGGCAGCGCCTTGCTCACGATTTCTTGCAGTTGGATTTCGCCAAAGGCGCCGCGTGTCTGCTTATTGGCCAGAATATCTTGCAGGCTGAGCACGTCACCGGAGAGTTTTTGTATATTATCCTGAGCCTTGTCGATTGTGACTAAACGCTGTTGCAACTCGCCCAATGAATTGGCGGTGGTCTTGGCGGTTGTGGTCAGGTTGAGCGTCATTTGCTCCTGAACCGCCGCCAAACGCGCCTCCATCAACTTGAGCATATTGCTTTGTTGCGCGGCTTGCGCTTCTGAGACATGGGTCAGGCCGCCGGCCAATTGCTGTTGCCCATCGCCAATGATTTGCACTCTTTGGTTGAGATATTCCATTTGGTTTGTCAAAGGTGCTGTGGCTTGTGCCGCCCGTCCCGCCGCGCGGGCCACAATCAAAAGTAAAATCATCGCCACAAGGGCAAAGCCGCCGGCGGAGGCGATTAAAATCAAGGTGAGTTCTGGGGTGACTGTCATGTGCGTCCAAACAACTTTTCAATATCGGTCATCGCCAAGCTGACATAGGTGGGGCGGCCGTGGTTGCATTGGCCTGAGTGCGGCGTTGCTTCCATTTCGCGCAACAGCGCATTCATCTCTTCGGCTTGCATCCGGCGGCCTGTGCGGACCGAGCCATGGCAGGCCACGCGGCTCAATATCGCATCCAGCTGCGCTTGCAAACTTTGCTGCGTGCCGCCGTCCGACAGCTCATCGACGATATCCAAAACCAAGCGCTGCACATCCACATGGCCCAAAAGGGCAGGCACCGATTGCACGGCAACCGCGCCTTGGCCGAAGGGCTCAATGCTGAGACCCATCTGTGTCAAGGTTTCGTTCTGCGCCATCAGAAGAGCAATATCGCCGTCGGAAAGGCTGATCACTTCTGGAATCAATAGCGCTTGCGCGCGCACGCCGGTTTTTGCCATCTGGGCTTTGAGTTTTTCATAGACCAAACGCTCATGGGCGGCATGAGCATCCACGATCACCAAGCCGTCTTCGGTCTGTGAGAGGATGTAGTTCTCATGCAATTGCGCCCGCGCCGCCCCCAAGGGACGGTGCTGGGCCTCAAGCTGTGGTGCCTCTTCCATCCGCGCCGAAGGTTGGGGATCAAACATGGTGGCGGTTTCAGCCAGACCGGAGTAGCCAGGTGCATTGCGCGGACGGTCCATTTGGTAAATGCGGTTCGGGCTCGGTGTTTCGGGTGTAAAAGCGCCGAGAGCGGCACTGGATACGGTTGTCGAGGCGCGATGCCCCGCCTCGGCCAGCGCATGGCGCAGACCGGAAACGATCAGGCCGCGCACCATAGCAGGCTCACGAAACCGCACTTCTGATTTCGCAGGGTGCACATTGACATCCACCAGTGTCGGATCACATTCCACGAATAATGCAACTGCGGGGTGACGATCGCGCGACAGAAAATCGGCATAGGCTCCGCGCAATGCGCCAAGCAGCAATTTGTCTCGCACCGGGCGGCCGTTGACGAAGAGATATTGTGCCACAGCGGCCCCGCGAGAATAGGTTGGAAGGCCTGCAAAACCCGTGAGGCTCACCCCCTCGCGTTCCGCATCGACGGCAATGGCGTTGTCAACAAAATCCCTGCCCATGATCTGTCCCAAGCGCCCACGGAGCGCGGAAAACATATCGCCCTGCTCGGCTTGAACTTGGAAGACCATCCGATCTGTGGCGGTGTCGCGCAGTGAGAAGGCAATCGCTGGCTCTGCCATGGCCAATCGCTTCACCACTTCGGCAATGGCTTGCGCCTCGGCGCGATCAGACCGCAGAAATTTGAGGCGGGCTGGGGTGGCGTAAAAGAGATCTCGCAGGGTGACGCGGGTTCCAGGTTGCATCGCAGCGGGGCGCACGGGGCTGAGCTTGCCACCCATGACCTGCAATTCTGCGCCCGAGCCTGTCGCCGTGCGGCTGGTCAGTGTCAGCTTACCCACAGCGCCCAAAGAGGGCAGGGCTTCGCCTCTGAAGCCAAAACTTTGGATATTGAGCAAGTCAGAGCCGTCAATTTTGCTGGTGGCATGGCGCGACATGGCCAAAGCCAGATCCTCGGCTGCAATGCCACAGCCATTGTCTGTGACCTGAATCAAACGCTTGCCGCCGTCGGTATAGTCCACGTCAATGCGGGAGGCGCCAGCATCAATGGCGTTTTCCACCAATTCTTTAATGGCAGAGGCTGGGCGCTCCACAACTTCGCCCGCTGCAATTTGATTGATTGCAGTCTCATTCAATTGCCGAATGATGGGCTGGTTTTGGCTTATATTGGGGTCAGGTTTGAGCATGCTACAAGCTATAGCATGCTCGCATCCGATTCTGCTACTCTTCCTTGAGCCCTATTGGCTGTCCTGCCACGACAAAATTCAAGGCCTCTGGCTTGAGCAACTGCGCCGCAACGCGATTGATTTCAGGCAGAGTGACCGCGTTGATTTTTGCGTTGCGGGTCTTGATATAATCTAACCCTAAACCTTGGCGCTGCATGCCCACCAAGATCCGCGCAATCTGTGAATTTCCATCAAACCGAAGGGGGTAGGCACCGGTTAGATAGGTTTGCGCCGTCTGCAATTCTTCAGCGGTGACTCCATCACGGGCCAGCTTGCGCCATTCGTCCCGAATCACCTCAATGGCAGCGCCAATTCGGTCATTGGCACTGGCCACCTGTCCCAACATCACATTGGCGCGATCCTTGCTGATCAGAACTGTCGAGATGCCATAGGTCAAACCACGCTTTTCGCGGACTTCCGCAGTCAGCCGGCTTTCAATGCCCTGTCCGCCCAGAATGGTGTTCAAAATAAAGGCGGCAAAAAAGTCAGGATGTGCGCGATCAATGCCGCTATGTCCAAAAATTGCGACCGATTGCGGTGTGGGTATATCCATCACGGTTAGACCGGCGGGGATGTCCAGCTCCAAAGGCGCAGGTTCGAGGGCCGATCCTGCTGGCAAATCGCCAAGCAAATCGTCCAGAATGGGCCCGAGCTCTTCGGCCGTAATATCCCCAACCGCCGAGATTGACAGCGCATCCCGCACTAGAAGGTTTTGATGCGCGGCCAGCAAATCTGCGCGGGTCAGTGCCGCGACAGAGCTTTCTGTGCCTTGGTAAGAGGTTCCATAGGCGTGATCTCCAAAGGCCTGCTCTGCCCAAACGCGCTGTGCTATGTCTGTTGGATCTTGCGCATTTGAGGCCAGAATTGAGAGCACCTGTTGGCGCACTCTTTCAATGGCATCTGGGTCAAAACGGGGCTGCATTAATGCGGTTTTCAAAAGAGCCAAAGCCTCAGCCCGGTTTTCTGTTAAGACGCGCACAGAAATTGATAGCGTGTCATCACTTACATCAAAGCTAAAAGAGGCAGATAGGGCTTCTTTTGCAGCTGCGAAAGCCTGCGAGTCCAAATCTGCGGCGCCCTCTTCTAACAATCCGGTCATCAAAAACGCCGCCCCGCGTTTGTCTGGGGGGTCCAGAGCGGCGCCGCCGGAAAACATGATATTCAACGCGGTGAATGGAATTGCCGGTTCTTCTAAAACCCAAGCAGAAAGGCCACCCGGGCTGGTGAGTGTTTTGACAGAGGTCTCGGCCTGCACCGCGCCCGCCCAAAGCAGAGCTCCTAGGATGACCATACGCATCATTGTGCTTGCTCCTTTGGTCCCATCATCCATCCGGTCACAGAGGCGCTTTCATCAAACAGCCGCTCAGCTTGCGCCATAACCTCCTCGGGCGTGACCTCTTGCAAGATCTGCGGCCAGGCCTGCACATCTGCAACTGTTAGTCCCTGGGTTAGGGCCGCTCCGTAGCGCTGGGCAATGCCTGAGACATTATCCATCGCGTAAATCTCGCTGGCACGGAATTGGGATTTGATGCGCTCAAAGAGCTCACGATCAATGCCATGGGTCATAAAATTTGCAATCGTGGCCTCTATGGCGGTTTCAATTTGCTGTAAATCCACGTCGGGTGCCGGCACGGCCACCAGACTAAAGGTGCTGGGGTCCAAGGCTGTGGACCGATATTGGGCGCTGGTGTAAATGGCCTGTTGCGTGTCATATTGCAAGGCTTGACCCAGGACAGAGGTGGCGCTCGAGCCGCCCAAAATCTCAGCCAGATAGACCAACGCGGCCGCGCGGCCTTGGTCGCCAGTGTTGCGCTCAGGTGCGAGATAGCTGCGGGCGAAAAAGGGCTGCGCGACCCGCTCATCGCGAAAAATCACGCGGCGGGCGGACCGATGCGGCGGCTCCTGTCTGCGCGCGCGCGGTGTGACTGATGGATTGGCCGGAAGAACGCCGTAGTATTGCTCCGCCAAGGCTTTTGTCACCTCCGGGGTCACATCGCCCGCCACAATTAAAACGGCATTATTGGGGGCGTAATGCTGTTTGTAAAAGGTCATCGCGTCATCGAAATTCAGCTCTTCCAATTCATGCATCCAGCCAATAACCGGCACGCCATAGGGGTGATTCAGGAACAGAGCGGCTTGCAAATCTTCATTAAACAAGGAACCCGGCGCGCTTTCTGTGCGCTGGTTGCGCTCTTCGATCACCACATTGCGCTCAACGACAATATCATCGGGGGACAGCTGCAGGCCGGTCATACGATCCGCTTCCATCTGCATCATCAATTCCAAGCGATCCGCCGCCACCCGTTGATAATAGCCGGTGTAGTCATGATTGGTGAAGGCATTATGCGACCCGCCATTGGCCGCCACTGTATCGGCCAGTTCACCGGCGTCTAGGTTTGCCGTTTTTTTGAACATGAGATGCTCGAGAAAATGCGCGATTCCGGATTTTCCGGGCGGTTCATCGGCGGATCCAACTTTATACCATACCATATGTACGACCACGGGCGCGCGGTGGTCCTCGATCACCACGACTTGCATGCCGTTATCGAGCATGAAATCTGTGATTGGCCCTTGGGCCAGAGCCTCCAGCGGCACGCAGAGACTTAAAATGGCGAACAGTCGATTGAACATGGGCATTCCCTCGCAACGTGTCGGCGGTAGGTTGTGCATAAATATTGTGTTTAATCTAGCGCAAAGCGCAGCAATTCAGGTGGGTTCGCCGGGTTTCTTGGTGTCACTGGCAAAGAGCATCACACCTAACAGACCGGCAAAAATCGCAATATCAGCAACATTGAAGGCGAAGGGATTGCGCAGCCCGCAGCAGGTAATGTTGAGAAAATCTGCAACACTGCCATATAAGACGCGATCGATCGCATTGCCTAAAGCACCGCCGATCACGACCCCGGCGCTCACAAGGGCAATGGGGCGGGTTTCGTGGCGCATCCAATAGGTCACGACGCCACAAATGCCGAGAGCAATGGCAATCAAGATCCAACGGGTCGCGATGCCATTGTCGGAAAAGAGACCAAAGTTGATGCCGCTGTTCCAAGCCATATGAAAGTGTATAAAGCCGGGCCAAACGCTAATTTGCCCCCGCTCTATCAGGTTCATATAAAACACCACCAGATATTTTGTAATCTGGTCCAGAGCGAGAATGCTCGTTGCGCTTATGAGTAAAAGTTTTTTCATATCAGTGCCTAAAGTGTCTCATGCCGGTGAAGACCATTGCCAAGCCTGCCGCATCTGCGGCGGCGATAACCTCGTCATCGCGCATTGAGCCGCCCGGTTGGATCAGCGCCGTGGCGCCGGCCTCAAAGGCTGTGTTCAACCCGTCTGCGAAGGGGAAGAAAGCATCGGAGGCGACCACTGAGCCCTGAGTCAAAGGAACCTCAAGCCCAAAAGCCTCCGCCATATCCTGTGCTTTGCGCGCTGCGATACGTGTGCTGTCGACCCGGCTCATTTGCCCTGCGCCGATGCCAACGGTTGCACCGTCTTTGACGTAAACTATGGCATTGGATTTAACATGTTTCGCCACTTTCCAGGCAAAGAGCAAATCTTGCAATTCCTGCGTTGTTGGCGCGCGTTTGGTCACAACTTTTAAATCGCTTGGCGAAATTTGACCCGTGTCCTTGTCTTGCACAAGATAGCCGCCAGAGACCTGACGGATGGTTTGGCTGGCGGCTGTCACCTCCGGCAAAGCCCCCATGGTCAAAAGTCGCAGGTTCTTTTTCTGGGCAAAAATTTGTTTGGCCTCTTCATCCGCATCGGGTGCGATCACAACTTCAGTGAAGATTTTACAAATTTCAGTGGCCGTCGGGCCATCCAAAGTTTGATTGAGCGCGATGATGCCACCAAAAGCGCTGGTTTGATCGCATTGGAAGGCGGATTGATAGGCTTCCACAAGGCTCGCGCCTTGGCTGACCCCGCAGGGGTTGGCGTGTTTCACGATCACGCAGGCCGGACCGTTTTTAGGATCGAATTCAGCCACCAATTCCACCGCTGCATCGGTGTCATTGATATTGTTGTAGGAGAGCTCCTTGCCCTGATGTTGCACGGCGGTGGCGACGCCGGGGCGCGCTTGTCCGTCGGTGTAGAAGGCGGCGGATTGGTGAGGGTTTTCTCCATACCGCAGTGTTTGAGCCAATGTGCCGGCAACCGCCTTGCGCCGGGGAATGATCTCCAAGGTCTTGGCAAGCCAATTTGAAACAGCGGCATCATAGGCCGCTGTGTGGGCATAGGCATTGAGTGCGAGTTTTTGGCGAAAGCCATACCCTGTCGCCCCGCCATTCGCATCCAATTCTTGCAAGAGCGCGTCATAGTCTTCGGTGTCCGTGACCACGCAGACAAACCCATGGTTTTTTGCAGCAGCCCGGATCATCGCAGGTCCGCCGATGTCGATATTTTCAATCGCTGTGTCATAATCTGCACCTTTGGCAACGGTGGCTTCAAAAGGGTAAAGATTGACGACCAGCAGGTCGATCCCTGCAATGCCATGCTCTTGCATTGCCGCCAGGTGTTCAGGATTGTCGCGCAGGGCCAGCAGCCCGCCATGCACATTCGGATGCAGGGTTTTGACGCGCCCATCCATCATCTCAGGAAACCCGGTCACATCGGCCACATCTGTCACAGTCAATCCCGCATCGCGCAATGCTTTTGCCGAGCCGCCGGTTGAAAGCAATTCCACCCCCCGATTTGCCAGCGCCGTGCCGAGCTCGAGGAGCCCAGTTTTGTCTGATACCGAGATTAATGCGCGTTTGAGGTCTACAAGCTGTGTCATTGGTTATCCTACGAATGTGCCATGCCCCACCGCCTGGCTTCTTAGGGGGCCTTTTGAGGGTTTTCGCCGGCTTTGGCCAGTGACCAACGGACGCTGGTGGTGATTTCTTTGATCACACCCGTCAAAACAATCTGCTGTGACGGGCGCGGGAATTGGCGGCCATCCTCAAAGTA
>JADHLF010000019.1 GCA_016780825.1 Planktomarina sp.
CCTGGGCCAGATACCCCGTGTCGCTGGCTGGTTTGACAAGGCTGGGCACCCCGGCCAAGAGACTGGGGGCAAGCTTTTCCAACATGCCCCAAACCGGAAAGTTGAACGCATTGATTTGCAATGAAATCCCTTGGCGCGGGGTCAAGACATGCTGGCCAAGAAAACTGCCGTCGCGGCTGAGCACTTCCACCTCCCCATCAGGCAGAACAAACCCCTCGGGCATTTCCCGGCGCCCTTTGGACGCATAGACCAGCAGCGTGCCAATGCCGCCGTCGATATCAATCTGACTGTCCGCAAGCGTGGCGCCCGTGAGGAAGGATAATTCATAGAGCGCTTTGCGTTGCTCCTTAAGATGCAGCGCAAGGGCTTTGAGCATGCGGGCGCGGTCGTGAAAATTCAATGCGCGCAACGCCGGCCCCCCCTGGGTCTTGGCGTAGTCCCGCATGGCGGCCGTATCGGGCACCCCGCCCAGAACGCCGAGGGTCTCGCCCGTGACCGCTGAGCGCACCGGCCGACCGCTGCGATCTGAGCGGAGCCAGCGCCCCATAGCATAGCTCGAAAAATGATCTTGATCCAACACCGGCACACCTCTGTTTAAAACTTGGAATATTAATTGACCAAGCGGTCGGTCTATGCAAGTTATTTGTACAACCCGCATTGGAGGCCCAAATGTCTGACACGATCCTGACCCAACATCACGACGGCTGGATGCAGATTACCTTAAACCGGCCCGATCGTCTCAACGCTTTCAATGACGAAATGCATGCCGCCCTCAGCACGGCGTTGAGCGCGGCAGAAAAGCCTGGCGTGCGCGCGCTATTGCTCACCGGCGCGGGGCGCGGATTTTGCGCCGGGCAAGATCTTGAGGGGCGCGATCCGCGCAGATTGGGCGCTCCCCCTGATCTGGGCCATACGCTGAGCACGCTTTATAATCCTCTGGTACAACGCCTGCGCGCATTGGCCAAACCTGTGGTCTGCGCTGTGAATGGTGTTGCGGCGGGGGCAGGCGCCAATATTGTGTTTGGCTGCGATATTGTCCTGGCGGCCACCACGGCAAAATTCGTGCAAAGTTTTGCCAAAGTTGGACTAATCCCCGACGCGGGCGGCACCTATCATTTGACGCAAATCTTGGGGCCGCTGCGCGCCAAGGCCTGGGCCATGACCGCCACGCCCATCACAGCGCAAACCGCCCAAGACTGGGGATTGGTTTGGCAATGCTTCGACCCGGATGCGCTTTTGGAGGCTGCACAGAAGATGACCGCTGACCTGGCCGCGGGCGCGACCGTTGGCTTGGCCCAAACCAAATATGCCATTCACCAAGCAGGGCAGATGGATCTCGAGGCGCATATGGCGCTGGAAGCAGAGATTCAGCGCGCTTGCGGCCAGTCGGCAGATTACCTCGAAGGCGTCACCGCCTTCCTCGACAAGCGCCCCCCAAATTATTCAGGATGCTAAAATGCCCCTAACCGCGCAACAAATTGCCGAAAAATCCTCCGCGGCCTTGGGCGCCCATGATGCGGCCAGCCATGCGCTGGGGTTGCGGGTCACCCATATCGCGCCCGGACAGGCCAATGTGACCATGCAGGTCACAGAGCTGATGCTCAACGGCCATGGGATCTGCCACGGCGGCTTGATCTTCACCCTGGCCGACACCGCCTTTGCGCATGCGTGCAACAGCTATAATCAACGGGTCGTGGCCCAGACTTGCACTGTCAGTTTTCTCGCCCCAGGCCAGTTGGGCGACCAGTTGACCGCCACGGCCCGCGAGCTGCACCGCGCCGGGCGCAGCGGCATTTATGACATCGCAGTCACCCGTGCCACAGGCGAGGTCATTGCCCAATTCCGAGGACAGTCCCGCAGCATCAAGGGTCAGCATTTTGAGGAGTCCCAACCATGACAGAGGCCTATCTGTGCACCGGGCGTCGCAGCGCGATCGGTCGTTTTGGCGGCGCTTTGGCGCAAACCCGACCCGATGATCTATTGGCCCATGTGATCCGTGCCACCCTGGCCGATGTGCCGACCCTCGATCCCTCGGCCATTGATGATGTGATCATGGGATGCGCCAATCAGGCCGGAGAAGACAATCGCAATGTGGCCCGCATGGCGGCCCTCTTGGCCGGCTTGCCTGAGAGCGTCGCGGGCGTCACGCTCAACCGGCTGTGTGGCTCAGGATTGGACGCAATCGCCATGGGCGCACGCGCGATCAAAGCCGGTGAGGCAGAAATCATACTGGCCGGCGGCGTAGAAAGCATGACCCGCGCGCCCATGGTCATGCCCAAGGCCGAGAGCGCCTTTTCGCGAAAGGCGGAAATTTTCGACACAACCATCGGATGGCGGTTTGTCAACCGCGAGATGAAGACGCGCTTTGGCATCGACAGCATGCCCGAAACGGCCGAAAATGTGGCCGAGGATTTTGGCATATCGCGCGCCGATCAAGACGCCTTTGCCCATCGCAGCCAGTGCCGCGCGGCCGCAGCCCAGGCCTCAGGAAGATTTGCCCGGGAAATCACCCCCATCGCGCTGCCGCAACGGCGCGGCGACCCGATCATCTTTGACACTGATGAACACCCGCGCACAACCAGCCTGGAACAACTCGCCAGCCTCACCACCCCGTTTCGGCAAAATGGTACGGTCACAGCCGGCAATGCCTCGGGCGTCAATGATGGGGCCGCAGCGCTCCTCATCGCCTCGCAAGGCGCCGTGGAGCGCTTTGGCCTCACGCCCATGGCGCGCATTCTTGGAACAGCCGTGGCCGGGGTCGCCCCGCGTATTATGGGCATCGGCCCTGCGCCGGCCAGCCAAAAGCTCTTGCAGCGGCTTGGGCTGACGCTGTCAGATATAGATCTGATAGAACTCAACGAGGCCTTCGCCGCCCAGGGCTTGGCGGTCATGCGGCAGCTTGGCCTGGCCGATGATGCCGCCCATGTGAATCCCAATGGCGGCGCCATAGCCCTTGGCCACCCTCTGGGCATGTCAGGGGCGCGTCTGGCTTTGACCGCCGCCCATGAAATGCAGATACATGGCCACAAGCGCGCCCTATGCACTATGTGCATCGGCGTGGGGCAAGGCATTGCGATGATACTTGACAAACTGTGAGACGAGACAGATGAAAGATTTATCCCCAAAACCCGGAGATTTAAGCGCCATTGAAACCGCCAGCCGCGATGAAATCGAAGCGCTGCAACTTGAGCGGATGCGCTGGTCCCTGACCCATGCCTACACCAATGTGCCGCATTATAAACAGAGCTTCGATGCGGCCGGCGTGCATCCCGATGATCTGAAATCTCTGGCCGATTTGGCCCGCTTTCCATTCACTGTGAAAACAGATTTGCGGAACAACTACCCCTTTGGCCTCTTCGCTGTGCCACGCAGCCAGATCAATCGCATTCACGCCTCCTCTGGCACCACGGGCCAACCCACCGTGGTCGGCTATACCAAAGCAGATTTGGCGATGTGGGATGAGGTGATGGAACGCTCCTTGCGCGCATCCGGTCTGCGCGCGGGAGATCTGCTCCACAATGCCTATGGCTACGGGCTTTTTACCGGCGGATTGGGCGTGCATGGCGGCGCGGAAAAAATGGGTCTGACTGTGGTGCCCGTCTCCGGTGGCATGACCGAACGGCAGGTGCGTTTGATCGAAGATTTTCAAGCCACCGGCATCACAGTCACCCCCTCCTATATGCTGTCAATTCTCGACGAATACCGCCGTCAGGGTCTCGATCCGCGCAAATCTCCGCTGCAAGTGGGTATTTTTGGCGCCGAACCTTGGACCAACGCGATGCGCGAGGAGGTCGAGCAGGCGTTTGACATGCATGCAGTGGATATTTACGGCCTCTCAGAGGTTATGGGCCCGGGCGTGTCTTGCGAATGCGTGGAAAGCAAAGACGAGCTGCATATTTGGGAAGACCACTTCTACCCAGAGATCATTGATCCCGAGACCGGCGCGGTTCTGCCAGATGGGTCGCTGGGGGAATTGGTCTTTACCTCTCTGAGCAAGGAAGCCTTTCCAATCATACGTTACCGCACCCGCGATCTGACCCGGCTCCTACCCGGCACCGCGCGCAGCATGCGGCGCATGGAAAAAGTCACCGGCCGCAGCGATGACATGATGATCCTGCGCGGCGTCAATGTCTTTCCGACGCAGATCGAAGAGCAATTGATGAAAGTGCCACAATTGGCGGCGCATTTTCAGATTGAACTGGTCAAAAAGGGCCCGATGGATCACATGATTGTGCATGTGGAGGGCGATGGAGCCGCTGGCGACACCCTAGCAGCCCTCATCAAGGCCAATATCGGCATCACAGCGGAGGTGCGCGCAGGCGCTGAAAATTCCGTCGCCAGATCGCAAGGCAAAGCCGTTCGGGTTATTGACAACCGAGCCGCGCGCTAACCTGTGGCCCGCCCTATCGCCAAGGACCACCGCGAAAAACGCAGCGCGATCTTGAAACAGGCCGCGGTCTATTTCGCAGACCACGGCTATGATCGCGCGTCGGTCAACGGGGTGGCCGGGGCTTGCGGCATCTCCAAATCCCTGATTTATCACTATTACGACAGCAAGGAACAGCTGCTCTTTGACATATTGCACAGCCATCTCTCGACGCTCCATGAGGGCCTGATAGCCCTGCCACCGGCCAAGGATCCTGAGCTTCAGCTGCGTCAATTGGTGAGAAAACTGCTGCACATGTACCGCGGCGCAGATGCCGAGCATAGGTTGCAATTGCAAAGCACAACGGCTCTGCCCAAAGCGCAACGCCACATATTGGCGGAGATTCAACGGGCGATTGTCAAAGAATTTTCTCAGGCTATTGCAGCCGCCGCGCCAGAATATCTAGGCCAAGCGCCCGATCATTTGCGTCCGCTCACCATGTCACTCTTTGGCATGGTCAATTGGTTCTACCTCTGGCACCAACCCGGCCGTGGCTTGAGCCGCGAAACATATGCGGATCTGGCGACCGAACTTCTCTTGGGCGGGTTGGCACGGCTCCAAAATCAGGAGCGATCCCCTTAACCCTTAGGCGCCAAGATATGGGCCATGCGCTGCATCGCCAGACTATAGCCCTGGACACCGAACCCCGCGATCACCCCATCTGCTCTTAAAGAGACATAGGAGGCATGGCGGAAACTCTCGCGTTTGTGCACATTTGAAATATGCACCTCTAGCACCGGGCCCTCAAATGTATGCAATGCATCAAGCAGGGCCACCGAGGTATGGGTGAAGGCCGCCGGGTTGATGATAATGCCCGCTGAGGTTTCCCGCGCCTTATGGATCATATCAATGAGCGCACCCTCATGATTGCTTTGCATCAGCTCGCAACGCAGACCAAATTGCGTCGCCACCTCCGCGCAGGACTTTGCCACATCCTCCAATGTGTAATGCCCGTAAATTTCCGGCTGACGTTGTCCCAAAAGGTTTAAATTAGGACCGTTCAAAATCGTAATGAGTTGCGCCATATTCTCAGTTCCATCTCGTTTGTACCCCGGCCATGCCACAGTTTTGCAGCAATTGCGACTGTTTCTTGCCCCGCGCTGAAATTATGCCGCCAGCGCGCAGAGCACGTCATAGGCGGCGTGCACGTCGTCTTGGGTCACATCAAATTGACCAATCTGGAACCGAACGGCAATCTGCCCATCCACTTTGGTCTGTGTAATATAAATCCGCCCATCGTCATTGATCCGGTTTACAAAAGCAATTTGCGCCGCATCGTCGCGCCCGGCCAATCGAAAGGTAAACAAGGATAAAACCGGCGCAGTCACGATCTCAAATTGAGGATGCTGTGACAATTGATCAGCCAAATTTTCAGCCCAAGCCACATGATTGCGCAGCCTCTGGCGCAGGGCCTCAAGCCCGTAGGAGCGCAGCAAAAACCACAGCTTCAACGCGCGAAACCGCCGCCCAAGAGGCAAAGACCACTCCGAATAATTAATCACCCCGTCACGGCCATGGGTTTTGAGATATTCCGGTTGAATGGCCAGAGTTTTGACCAGGCTTGCAGGATCGGCAAGGAAATGCGCCGAGCAATCAAACTGCGCACCGAGCCATTTGTGCGGATTGAACACGAGGGAGTCCGCGCCCTCAATCCCGGCCCATAGCGCACGAAATTCCGGGCAGATCATGCCCGCGCCGGCCCAAGCCGCATCCACATGGCTGTAGAGGTTAAACTCTTTGGCCAGGCCAAGCACGGCTGTGAGATCATCGCAGGCCCCTGTGCCCGTGCCACCGGTGCAGGCAATCACCCCCGCCGGCAGATCTCCCGCCGCAATATCGGCCTCAATCGCTGCCCGCAGCGCCACCGGATCCATGCCGCGGCGGATGCCGCAAATGGGGATGCGCACGAGATTGTCTTGACCAATCCCTGCCACCCATATGGCGCGATCGACCGATGTATGAACCTCTGCCGAGCAATAAATACGCAGCCGCGGCGCTCCCGAAAGCCCTGATCGATTGCCCTGCCAATTCAGCGCCCGTTCTCGCATGGTCAGCACCGCCGCCAATGTCGCCGAGGAGGCCGAATCTTGAATGACACCCGAAAACCCTGCCGGAAGACCAATGGCTTGACGCAACCAATCTAGCATCACAGTTTCCATCTCCGTCGCCGCCGGTGATGTCTGCCAAAGCATACATTGCGCCGCAATAGTTGAGACCAACATCTCTGCCAGCATCGACGGCGGGGCCGCATTGGCCGGGAAATAGGCAAAAAACCTGGGGTGCTGCCAATGGGTCATCCCTGGCATCACCACCCGCTCAAAATCGGCCATAATCTCTTGCATGGACTGCGGCGTCTCCGGGGCGCTTTGCTCCAAAAGAGCGGCCACATCTCCCGGCGCCGTTTGCGCACGCACCGGGCGGTCGCGCAAATTTTTATGGTAATCTGCGGCCCATTGAGAAATTTTCGCACCCCAGTCAGAAAACTCATCCCAGTGCATTTTCAATCCTTTCTCAGTTTACCACGGCGCCACTGCGGCAGGCCAAAGGTGGACACAGCCACCACCCTTTACGGAAAAGACAGCATACCGCTCCGCTCTGCACCTGCAACCCATAAAACGGAGGCGGGCGTGGGCTCTGGGCGAGGGCAAGCCTCGACCCTCTGAGCATCGCCAAATTTGACATTGGCCCTTCACGCGCAGAAGCTCATGCCCATAAAACCGATCATGGATGCACAGGTGCATCCGTCAGCGCATCCCATCCAAGGCGGCGGGAGATGCCAAAACTCAAGGAGATCTCTTTGGAATTCCAAGACAAGATAGTGATCCTGACCGGAGCCGCAGGCGGCATCGGCGCGGCTCTGGCCCGTGAATTTGCCGGGCGCGGCGCGCGCTTGGCGCTCTGCGATCTCAATGCCGCCGCGCTGGAGGCGCTCTCTGGCGAATTGGGCGCGCTGCATATGGTCTGCGATGTGACCGTCGAAAGCCATATTCAGGCCCTCGTGGCAGAGGTCGAAGCGCGGCTTGGTCCGGTGGATATTTTCTTTTCCAACGCCGGGTTCAGCTCAGGCGAGCCAGATCACGCGGCCTCAGCGCCCGATCGGATTTGGCAGGCGTCCTGGGAGGTGCATGTTATGGCGCATGTCTATGCCTGCCGTGCCCTTTTGCCGGCCATGCGGGCGCGTGGCCAGGGCTATCTTGTCCAGATGGCCTCGGCTGCGGGGCTGCTCAATCAAATTGGCGATGCGGCCTATTCAACCAGCAAACATGCCGCTGTCGGTTTCGCCGAAGCCCTGGCCATTTCCCATGGGCATGAAGGCCTCAAGGTCTCAGTCGTGTGCCCGCAATATGTTGCCACGCCAATGCTTGGATATGACGATCCCGCCTCAGCGGCCCTTGTGCCCGGTCTATTGAGCCCCGAGGTCACAGCCCAGCGCGTGGCAGAGGCGATGGAGGAAGAGCGCTTTTTGATCCTACCGCATCCGGAGGTGGCCGACTATATGGTCTTCAAAGCAAAGGAGCCCGACAAATGGCTGGCCGCTATGCGCAAACTGCGCGCGCGGCTCGTGGCAAAACTCGGCAGGCTTGATTTGGCACAGATGCACAAATGGATGTGATCGCCAGATCGGTTTAGGCTGTGAGCTCTTTTTGCATGGTGATTTCCGTGACGCGATCATAGCCCGGGTGGGCCGTGCGGGCTGTCTCGACAAATCCGCATCTGCTGAATATCCGTTGGTTCTCCTCCAACTCGATACGCACCTGTAGCTCAAGCCGCGACAGGTTCATGGAGCGGGCCAATTCCTCACTTGCCGCCAGCAGTACGCGCAGTGCCCCCCGGCCACGCAGGTGCTCGGCAATGGCAATTTTCCCCAGATAGAGCGCATGAGGCGAAGGCGTGGCGACCAGGCAAGCGGCAACCGGATCGCCCAGAGCCAACAGGCAACTGTTTTGGGCCATCTGCGCCAGCTTGGTTGCGGTCAATTGGTGCATCGAGCTGGGCGGATCAATGCGCCCGGTCATATAGGCGAAAGAGGTCTGAATAAGTGTGAGCATCTGCGCCAAAGCCGCGGTATCGCTGGCCTCCAATCGCCGCAACGCATGGTGCAGATCGGCCTGGCCAATCATGCGCTGATAGACCGCTGTTCCGTGCCACTTGCCAAATTTGCGCCCAACCTCCTGCAAGCTTCCCACATGGGCAAAGCCGCAACGCGCGTGCAGCTGCGCGCTCTGCGGATTTGGCAAGGTCACAATGGCCACTGCCGTATGAAACCCGCGGGCGGCCAAATGGGCAAAGAGCCTGCGATAGAGCGCCTGCGCTAGGCCGCGACCCTGTCCCTGAGGCGCCAAGTAAACACTGACCTCTGCGGTGCGATCATAGGCTGGGCGGGGACGATAGGCGGTGGCATAGGCAAAGCCTAAAATTCCCGCATCAGACTGCGCCACAAAGTAGCCATGGCTGGCAAGGTTACCAGATATGCGATCAGCTATCGTCTCCACGCTGGGTGGAACGGTTTCAAAAGAAACGGACGTCGCTTGCACGAAAGGCGCATAAATCGCCTGAATATCGGCCGCGTCCTCGCGGCGAGCCGCAACAATGGTGACATCTGCCATAGGTTTAGACATCATCCCGGCCCCTCACCCCATATTGGAGCGCGCAGTGCGGATGTAGTGGCACAACACCCCCCGCATTAGAACAAGCGCCCGCCAATCGGCACATTCTGATCCGGCCGCATCAAGACCACTTTGCCGGCCTCATCTGGCACACCCAGCACCAAAATCTCAGACATCACCTTGCCAATCTGGCGCGGCGGAAAATTCACCACGGCCAGAACCTGAGTTCCAACCAAGGCTTCGGGCGTATAGTGATCGGTCAGCTGCGCGGAAGATTTCTTAATCCCAAGATCGCCGCCAAAATCCACCCAAAGCTTGATGGCTGGCACGCGGGCCTCTGGATAGGGTTCGGCTTGGGTGACCTGTCCAATGCGAATATCAAGCTGGGCAAAATCCGCATAGCTGACCTCAACCATTTGAAAGCTCCTGCGATCGTCGGCTGGCGGCGGCGACGGCTTGATCCAAAAGTTGCGGCAATCCAGCCTCGCTGCGCATCAAGATCTCAAGCGCCGCTTGGGTCGTGCCATTGGGGCTGGTGACATTGATCCGAAGTTGCTCGGCACTCTCACCTGACTGGACCGCCAAAGCACCTGCCCCCGCCACAGTGGCCTGGGCAAGCTGCATCGCCATATCCTCTGGCAACCCTTGGTTCACCCCCGCCGCTGCCAAAGCCTCAATCATCAAAAAGACATAGGCCGGACCCGAGCCAGACACGCCCGTGACCGCATCCATTTGCTGTTCATTTTGCAACACAAGCGTCTGACCCACAGCTGCCATCAGGCTTTGCGCCTCCGCGACATCTTTCTCCGTCGCCCGCCTATTTCCGATGAGCGCTGTGATTCCTTGACCAATGGCGGCAGGCGTATTTGGCATGGCGCGCACAATCGGCGTGAATTTCCCCAAAACGTCCTCAAAAGCTGCGATCGGCGTTCCAGCAGCCACCGAGATGAATAAGGTTGTCGCCGACCCAAACCGCTGCAACCGAGGCAGGGCTTCCCCCATCATCTGCGGTTTGACCGCCACCAAAACCACGGCGGGGTCATCGGGCAGCATTTCATTCACACGCACGCCTATGGACAAAAGCCACTCACTGGGTTTGGGGTCCAAGATCCAAACAGATTTCGGATCAATCCCCTGCTCAAGCCAACCGCTCAAGAGTGCCGACCCCATTTTTCCGCAGCCAAGCAGCACCAAGCCACGATTTAAAATATTACTTGAAAACATCTCCAAACCCGTATTCGCCTTTCCTCGCATATCCTACGCATGGCCGTGGGCCTCTGCAATGGCCACTTTCAATGCCGTCTCAAGATCTTTTTCGCCCCATGTGACCATTTGAAAGGCCGGGTAATAGCGCTCAGCCGAAGTGACGGCCGCAGAAATCATTGTATCAATCTGATCGGGTGTCGCCATTTGCCCATTGGACAAGATCAACCCATAGCGATAGGCCATCAACCGCTCCGCGCTCCAATAGGTGAAACTGCCGGCCCAGCACATATCATTGACCGCGTTGAGGGCTTCATAGAGGGGCGCCATCCGATGGGCCGGCGGGTCCATCTCGAAGCTACAGATCAAACGCAGGGTTTGATCGGGCTCACACCAAGCCAAAGTGATCGAATAGCTGCGCCATTGTCCGGCCATCTCCATTGAGATTTGATCATCCGCAATCCGGTCGAACTGCCATTCTTGATGAGTGGCTATATCCTCCACAATATCTATGGGATGCAGATCTTCAAAATCATAGGCGTGATTGGACAGTGCCATAAAGAACCCCCTTTCGGGCCAAAACTCGAGTCCGGCGCCTCTACAACCCCTTGTACACTCCCCAAGATTTTGCGGCCACCGAGCATTTCTATACAACGTATGGTGTCCTTTGACCGGCAAGCTGTCCAGTCATTTATCTGGGGATAAGTCATTTATCTGTGGACAAGATGGCAAAATTACCCTCCCGCAGCCGCAAAACCAAAAAAGCCGCCCCAAAAGGACGGCCTTCTGGCACGGCAAGCGGTCACGCGTCAAAACCCGGCGAGGGCAGCCTCGCTTAAGACTTGGGCGCGGCCTTAGATTTCGGTGCCTTTTTCGCAGCGGCAGCCTCTAACGCCTCCAGCCGCGCGCTCAATTCATCATTTTGCGCCCGGGCCTTTTGCGCCATGGCCCGTACCGCGTCGAATTCTTCACGGGTGACAAAATTGCGATCCGCCAGCCAGCGGTCCATGAAGCTTTTCATGGCATTCTCCGCCTCATCCTTGGCGCCTTGCGCGATACCCATCGCATTGGTCATGATTTGGCTCATGTCGTCCATGAACTTATTCTTGCTCTGCATCCTCTGTCTCCTTGGCGGCGATAAATCGCTTTGGTTCTATATGGGGGCTAATAACGCGGAACTCAAGGTTGACTTACTGCGCCGCTCTGGGAATGAAGGGGCATGATGGCTTCGATTCCCTTTCCAGATGTCTCGCCCACCCTTTTTTCGGTGGATATACCGCTCTGGCAATTTTCACTGGCTGGCATGGATTTTAGCCTCGGTGGGTTTGAACTTGCCCTGCGCTGGTATGCGCTGGCCTATATCGCTGGTATTTTGCTCGCCTCCTGGATTATGCGCCGTGCCCTGCGCCGGCCGGCGCTCTGGCCGCAAGATCGGCCTGCCTTTAGTGAATCCAACCTCGATGATCTCATCACCTGGTTGATCTTTGGCATTATCATAGGGGGACGATTGGGATATGTGCTGTTCTACAACCCCAGCTATTACCTCGCAAACCCCGCGGCAGCCCTCCGAATTTTTGACGGGGGCATGTCCTTTCACGGCGGTTTTCTGGGCGTTGTTGCGGCCGGGTTATTGTTTTGCCGCAAGCACAAGATCGCACTGCTCAAAGCCTCAGATGTGATGGCAGCCTCGGCACCAGCGGGCCTGCTCTTTGGCCGGCTGGCGAATTTCATCAATGCCGAGCTCTGGGGCAGAGAAACCACCCTGCCTTGGGGGCTGATCTTTCCAGGCGTGGACGCTCAAACATGTGTTCAAGCGGCCACCGGCCTTTGCGCGCGCCATCCCTCGCAGCTTTATGAGGCCTTGGGCGAAGGGCTTATCCTGGGCGCAGTTTTGCTTTATCTTCTGTTTCGCACCGGAGCATTGCGCCGCAGCGGTCTGTTGACCGGGATCTTTTTGATCGGATATGGCCTGACGAGGTTCATGGTCGAATGGGTGCGCCAACCCGATGCGCAGTTTCAAACTCTGGACAACCCGATTGGCTACGCCTTGCAACTTGGTCCGACCGGTCTGACCATGGGCCAAATTCTGACCCTGCCGATGCTGCTGGCCGGGCTATGGTTGATCCAGAAGGCACGCGCCAGGCCATGACCGCCCTGGCCGAGATATTGCGCCAACGCATTGCGCAGCACGGCCCCATAACCCTTGCTGATTATATGGGCGAGTGCCTGCTCCATCCCAAGCACGGATATTACACACAGCAAGAGGCCTTCGGCCGCAGCGGCGATTTCATCACGGCACCAGAGATCAGCCAAATGTTCGGCGAAATGATCGGCCTCGCTCTTGGCGCCACTTGGCAGGCACAGGGCGCACCCAAGGATGCCATTGTGGCGGAATTGGGGCCGGGACGTGGCACATTGATGCAGGACCTGCGCCGCATCGCGCCGGCTGTGCCGGGCTTTGAGAGCTTGCCAGTCCATATGATCGAAGCCTCGCCGAAATTGCGCCAACGGCAATCGGATGCGCTGCCCGGTGTGATCCATCACGCCGAGGCAAGCGGGCTGCCACAAGCGCCGCTCTTTCTCATTGCCAATGAATTTTTTGACGCCCTGCCCATCCGGCAATTTCGCCGCCACGCCGCCGGCTGGGAGGAAATATTGGTAGGATGTGATGCCAATGGCCTGCGCTTTGGCAAGGCCGCGCCGCTACCCTATCCTTTTCTCGACCATCGGCTTGAGGATACAAAAGCCGGCATGATCGTTGAATATTGCCCCGCACTCCCGCCCATTGTGGCCGAGCTGGCACAGCGCATCGCCGATCACGGCGGTGCGGCGCTGATCATTGACTATGGCGATTGGCGCTCGCAAGGCGACACAGTGCAGGCCGTCAACCATCACCAACCCGCCGATCCTTTGGCCGCGCCCGGGACCGCGGATCTCACGGCCCATCTGGACTTCGAAGCCCTGTATAACGCGGCCAAGGCCGCAGGGCTGCGCCCGACCCGTTTGACAACGCAGGGGGTATTCTTGGAGCGATTGGGCCTCACTCAGCGCGCGCAAACCCTGGCCAAATCCCTGAGCGGGGCGGCGCTTGACTCCCACATTGCCGCGCATCGCCGCCTCAGCCACCCTGACGAAATGGGCGGGCTATTCAAGGTCATGGGCCTTGTGGCAGAGGGCGCGGCCGTACCGCCGGGACTTGAACCATGACGCTCACGCCCCTCACATCTGACCTTCTGGCGGAGGTGCCGCATGGGTTTTTCACCCGGATGGGTGGCAGCTCAACGGGCATGTACCATGGGTTGAACTGCGGCAAAGGCTCGGGTGACACGCCCGAAACGGTCCAGAGCAATCGCGCAGCGGTTGCGGATTTTTTTGGACGGCCAGCCGATCGCTTGCAATCGGTGCATCAAACCCATTCAGCGCAGGTGCAGATCCTAACGGCTCCGCTCAGCGATGCGCCCAAAGCCGATGCCATGGTGACCGCGACTGCGAGCGTGATCTTGGGGGTTCTTACGGCCGATTGTCAGCCCGTGTTGTTTCATGACGCAAAAGCCGGCGTCATTGGCGCCGCCCATGCGGGCTATAAGGGCGCCAAACTGGGGGTTTTGCAAAATACCCTCGCGGCGATGGAGACCCTCGGTGCCCGACGACAAGATATTTGCGCGGTCATCGGACCCTGCATCAGTCAAAAGGCCTATGAGGTTGGGCCGGAGTTTCTTGAAGAGATCTGCCACGATGCCCCTGACGCCCTGCGCTTTTTCGCTCAGGGCAAGGGAGATCGGTATCAGTTTGATCTGCCAAGCTACAGTTTGGACCAGCTGCGCGCAGCTGGGGTCAAAGAGGCGGCATGGACCGGCCATTGCACCTATAGCGCGCCGGATCAATTTTACTCTTATCGCCGCTCCGTGCATGAACAGCAGCCCGACTATGGCCGGCTGATCTCTTGTATTTGCCTGTAACGTCCTAAGACCTCTGCATAACGCCATTACACCCCGAAATGAGGGCAGCAACTGCCGAGGCGCAGGCAGGCGCTGCCCGGTGTTGCCACCGGGCAATGCACGGCAGTTTTGAGTCCAAATTTTTGGTGCTGCGGACTTCTCCATTGGCAACCGGGGCATTTGGCAAGAAATATTCCACACACCTCCGATCTCTCAATCTTAATGCTATCAAAATCAGTTTACATTTAACCATCGCTGTCGTTAACGCTGCTATCCTCATCATCGCTGATCTGCCCAGAAGTAATACGATCAACGAACCGATCCACGAAAAATGGCAACTCCATAATCATCATCCATGAATACTTGCTGTCGTCAAAAAGCATTCCTGCATAGCGACTTCGGGTCATCGACCTAAGTGTACGTCTCAAATCCTCAGCAACCCTGCTTGCTTGTTTCGGGGGTGCATTTTTTAGTTCTCTATGTGCTTCTACAAGGATTTCTGAAATCCAAGGCATTGTTTCTCTATAAAGCCCTGCGGAAATGAGTAGCCCATAGCTGCCAGTTCGGTCTTCTGCGGTCATCATTAACATTTCTTCCATAAACCTTGGGTGAATGCTCCGTACTCGTGATCCCGACGCGCGCAGTTTTCCTTCGGCCCAGTCAGGGTCGAAGGCGAACATTCTGGTGGCTAATCCACGTACTTGGGAAACCAAATCTTCCATGACTTCGGTTTGCGGGCGCACATGATTTTTTGATTCTGCTTTTGCTGGAATTGCATCAATTTTTTTTGAAGTTTCGGCCAAAGGTCTGGTACAAGTTCTTCAATAGTTGCATCATCGGTCTTCTTGTCGTCGGAAGCTGCATTGATGGCATTGAGCGTGTCCAGCATTCCCTGCTCATCGACCTTCGACGCTTGAAACTGCTGCAAAGGACCGCTTAGATCACTCAATTCGAGGCCAAATAGTAGGGGAATGACCTTTCCGACCTGCATGGATTTGGAAAGAGCGCCCGCTTCAAACATTATCCATTCCGACGAAATGTTTTCTGGAGTGATGCATAGGATTCCGAAATCTGAACTTTCAAGCTCCCCTGCGATTGCTTGCGCCCAACGATCCCCAGCTGAAATGTCCTTGTCCGAAACAAACGGTTTTGCGTGTTGTACGATTAGAGGAATCCACCCCTTTAATGCATTGGCCATAGCCTTACTTCGCGTAACGCTCCAAGAAATAAATACTTTCATCAAATTTTCTCCAAATTTTTTTTAACAATTATCGTACACAACTCATTAGAGAAGTGAAACCTGCAATGAGCTATGAAGGTTTTCGTCGCTGGCGCGTCGAGGACAGCTTTGTCCCGCGTTGTATAAATTCATCAGCGGTGCCACAAAGCCTTGCTCCGCGCCCGCCCTGCCACATGCGTAGACCGGTTGGTTTTATTTGGAGCTGGGGTGCTGTGCTTAGGGTTGTTTTGACAAGCGCTCTTCGAGCACCTCGAAGGGCACGCCGGGTTGATCTTTTGCGCCGCGGATGACCAGCGATGTTTTAACGGAGGCGACATTCTCCGCTGAGGTCAGCTCTTCGGTCAAAAAGGATTGGAATGTCGACAGATCTGGCGCGACACATTTCAGGATGAAATCCACCTCGCCGTTGAGCATATGGCACTCACGCACGAGCGGCCAGCGCAGGCAGCGCATCTCAAAGGCGGATAGATCCGCCTCTGCCTGGCTTTGCAGCCCGACCATGGCGAAGACCTGAACTTCAAAGCCCAATTTGCGCGCATCAATATCCGCGTGATAGCCGCCGATATAGCCGGTTTCCTCCAAAGTGCGCACGCGGCGCAGACAGGGGGGCGCGGAAATTCCGACCCGTTTGGCCAGCTCAACATTTGTCATCCGCCCATCGGCCTGCAACTCTGCCAAAATCAAACGATCAATGTCATCCAAACGGTGCATAAGCGGGTACCCTTTCGCGGTGTTGGGTTTTCATACCCAAATGGCGCGCCCAGCGCAATAATATTTCAACACTGCGCAATAATAATTCGTATAGCGACCTGTGGTCGCAAACTTCCCGGTTTGGGCTTTTGCCCGGCGGCTGGCCTGTATATATGCAGCAGCAACGCTTATCTGTAGGAAATCCCATGTCCAATACACGTCACACGAAAGTCTTGATCATCGGCTCCGGCCCTGCCGGCTATACGGCCGGGGTTTATGCCAGCAGAGCCATGCTCAATCCGATATTGGTTCAGGGCATCGAGCCCGGCGGGCAATTGACCACAACGACCGAAGTGGAGAACTGGCCCGGGGACAGCGAAGTGCAGGGTCCCGACTTGATGATCCGCATGCAAGACCATGCGAAGGCCATGGGCACGGAAATCATCGGCGATATCATCACCAATCTGGACGTCTCAGAACGCCCCTTCAAAGCTCAGGGCGACAGCGGCACGCTTTACACCTGTGATGCGGTGATTTTGGCAACCGGCGCGCGGGCAAAATGGCTTGGCCTTGACAGTGAGGAAAAATTCAAAGGATTTGGCGTCTCCGCCTGTGCAACATGCGACGGGTTTTTCTATCGCGGACAGGAGATCGTTGTGGTCGGCGGCGGCAATACCGCGGTTGAGGAGGCGTTGTTTCTGACCAATTTTGCCTCGAAAGTCACATTGATTCACCGACGCGACGAGCTGCGCGCCGAAAGAATCTTGATCGACCGGCTGATGAAGAATGAAAAAATCGTGCCGATGTGGTTCCATGAGATAGATGAAATCTACGGCACAGATATGCCTTTGGGTGTTGAAGGCGTGAAAGTGAAACACACCAAAACCGGCGAGATCACCGATGTGCCCTGCAAGGGTGTTTTTATTGCCATCGGCCATGCGCCCGCCAATGAGCTGGTCAAAGACGTGTTGGAAACCCATATGGGCGGGTATGTGGTGACCCAACCAGACAGCACCGCAACCTCAATTCCCGGTGTGTTTGCCGCCGGCGATCTGACCGATCACAAATACCGCCAAGCCGTCACCAGCGCCGGAATGGGCTGTATGGCAGCTCTCGAGGCCGAACGGTTTTTGGCAGGTCAGGACTAAGGCTTGGGCTTTGAGAACTGCGCAGAGAGCTCAAAGCCAAAACCGCCTCGCAATCCTTTAACAACCAATTCACTGCTCTATCAATAGCTTCAACTTAAAAGCATGTTTCAATTTACAAAAATACCTATTCGTTTAACCTTATAGCCAAGGCGTCCTTAAATATAATATCATCCCATCAACCCTAAGCAGGCGGCGCGAGCCTCTTTGCTGCATCTATCACCGCCGCAAGTGGTTTTGTCACCGAAAATGGCGAGGCTTCTGCGTCAACAGACCTTATCGAGATACATATTATGCAAAACAATTTAACACCAATCCCCGAATTATACGTCAGCTACGACAGCGCGCAGAAAATGAAACAGAAGGCGGCAGAGCTCGCCTCTTGGGATCTCACTGCGCGGCAGGTCTGCGATTTGGAATTGCTGATGAACGGCGGGTTCAATCCTTTAAAAGGATTTTTGGGGCAGGCTGATTATGACAGCGTGGTTTCGGATATGCGCTTAAGCGATGGGGCGCTTTGGCCGATGCCGATCACTTTGGATGTGAGTGCGGAATTTGCCAGCTCCCTTGAGTTGGGCCAAGATATCGCCTTGCGTGATCCGGAGGGCGTCATTCTCGCGACCATGACCGTAACAGACAACTGGACACCGGACAAAGCCCGCGAAGCCGAACAGGTTTTCGGCGCCAACGACATGGCCCACCCTGCTGTGAATTATCTTCACAATACCGCAGGGGCGGTCTATCTCGGGGGGCCCGTGACCGGCATTCAGCAGCCGGTTCATTACGATTTTCGCAGCCGGCGCGATACGCCCAATGAGCTGCGCGCCTATTTTCGCAAAATGGGCTGGCGCCGCGTGGTGGCGTTTCAAACCCGCAACCCGCTGCATCGCGCCCATCAAGAATTGACTTTTCGCGCCGCCAAGGAAGCCCAGGCCAATCTGCTCATTCACCCGGTGGTAGGCATGACCAAACCGGGCGACATTGATCACTTTACCCGGGTCCGCTGCTATGAGGCGGTTCTTGATCAATACCCATCCGCCACCACGGCGATGTCCCTGCTCAATCTGGCGATGCGCATGGGCGGGCCGCGCGAGGCGGTATGGCACGGGCTCATTCGCGCCAACCACGGCTGCACCCAGTTCATCGTTGGGCGCGACCATGCAGGACCGGGGAAAAACTCGGCAGGGGAAGATTTTTACGGCCCCTATGAGGCGCAAGATCTGTTTCGCAAATATGAGGCGGAAATCGGGCTTGAGATGGTGGATTTCAAACATATGGTCTATGTGCAGGACCGCGCGCAATATGAGCCAGCCGATGAAGTCGAGGAAGGGTGCACGGTTCTCAATATCTCCGGCACAGAGCTGCGCCGGCGCCTCTCGGAGGGTTTGGACATTCCCGAATGGTTCAGCTTTCCGCAGGTGGTGGCAGAATTGCGTAAATCACGACCACCGCGGGCGCAACAGGGGTTCACCGTTTTTTTCACAGGGTTTTCTGGATCAGGAAAGTCAACAATTGCAAATGCTTTGATGGTAAAGCTCATGGAGATGGGCGGTCGGCCGGTCACCTTGTTGGACGGGGATATTGTGCGCAAGAACCTGTCGTCGGAACTGGGATTTTCCAAAGAGCACCGCGACCTGAACATTCGCCGGATCGGCTATGTCGCCTCGGAAATCACCAAAAATGGCGGCATCGCCATCTGTGCCCCCATCGCCCCTTATGCCGCCACGCGGCAGGCTGTGCGCGAAGAGGTGGAGGCTTTTGGAGCCTTTGTTGAGGTGCATGTCGCCACCTCCATCGAAGAATGCGAACGGCGCGACCGCAAAGGCCTTTATCAATTGGCCCGTGCGGGAAAAATCAAGGAATTCACAGGCATTTCAGATCCCTATGACGTGCCCAGCGCGCCGGAATTGCGGATTGAAACTGAAAATCTCGAAGTTGACAACTGCGCTCATCAGGTCTTGCTCAAACTTGAGAGCATGGGGCTCATCGGCGCATAAAGAGCGCCTTGCAGGACGTCAGTTGGGCGCAGAAATGCTCACAATCGCCGTGAGATTATTGCGCCCACACGTCTGTTCGGATTACTTAAAAAATGCTTTTTAACAATTAATTACGGCCTTAATGTAATGTCATTGGGGAGTAGCGAAATTGGCGGGCCATGTCATAGGCTTGCGCCAAATCCCCAACCAATGCCAGTTGCTCACCTTCAGAGTTATGCACCGACCAGAGGCGCTCAATGTCCCCAGTTTCTTCAAAAATTTCCTCTGGAAGATCGGCCTTATCCACGGGCTTGAGATAAACAATGCGATCTTCCAAAACGCCGAATTGATCTTTCATCTCACTATCCTTTCTTGATTTCAATCTTCTGAATAACAGTCTCAGGTAAAGCGCGCTTTAAATCGATATGCAACAACCCATGCTCCATAATCGCAGACCCCACATCGACGCCATCGGCCAAAACAAAGGTCCGCTGAAACTGCCGCGCCGCGATGCCGCGGTGCAGATAAACCCGCTCGCCGGTCTCCTCGCTTTGCCGGCCCAGGATCACCAATTGGCGGTTCTCCACGGTGATCGCAAGATCCCCTTCCGCAAAGCCCGCGACGGCCAGGGTGATACGGTAAGAATTTTCGGAAGTTTGTTCGATATTATACGGCGGGTAACCTTCATTGCCCGTTTTCGCCGTACGTTCAACCAAGCGTTCAAGCTGGTCAAACCCCAGTAGGAAGGGATGGGTTCCAAGAGTCAATTTAGACATGTCTCGTCCTTTAACAAAGCGACAGAATGGCAGATCCCTCACGAGGCAATCTCATCACGTCAAATATGGGGTTGGCTGGGCAATTGCGCAAGAGCCCGCTTCTCAATTGGTTTAAAAACCTTTAAACGAGGGTCAGAAACGCATGAGGTCGCCCATGGCAGGCAGTCAACAACTCAATCCGCAAGAGGTCATGACCATTCAACTTGCCGTACTCCGCCAAGAGCACCGCGATCTTGACCTGGCCATTTCCGCCTTGGTGGATCGCGCCGGTGATCAGCTGGCGGTGAAACGCCTGAAACAGAAAAAACTCCACCTCAAGGATAAAATCGCCCGGCTTGAGGATGAACTTACCCCCGATATTATTGCCTAATCCCCGGCAATGGGTTAACCCGGCCTTTCTCTTGGCGCTACATATGGAACATTCAAATGGTGCATGTCGGAATAATAATGGGGAGCCAATCTGATTGGCCGACGATGAAACATGCCGCCGAAATTCTGGGCGCCTTGGACATTCCCTATGAAAGCAAAATCGTTTCGGCCCATAGAACACCCGACCGCCTCTGGGACTATGGCACAAGCGCGGTGGAGCGAGGCTTGAAAGTGATTATTGCCGGCGCTGGCGGGGCCGCGCATTTGCCCGGCATGGTGGCCTCAAAAACCCGGATCCCAGTTGTGGGCGTGCCGGTGCAAACCAAGGCGCTTTCAGGGGTCGACAGCCTCTATTCCATCGTCCAGATGCCAAAAGGCTATCCCGTGGCAACCATGGCGATTGGAGCGGCCGGTGCGGTCAATGCCGGGCTGATGGCCGCGGCTATATTGGCCACGCAAGATCCCGATATCGCCGCACGGCTAGACGCCTGGCGCGCGGCCCTGTCCGCCTCTATTCCCCAGGAGCCCGTTGATGAGTAACCCCCTGCCCCAAGGGGCTTGCATTGGAATATTGGGTGGCGGCCAATTGGGTCGTATGCTCGCAGTGGCCGCCAGTCGTTTGGGATTTAAGGCGCATATTTTTGAGCCCGGCGCCAATCCCCCGGCCGGTCACGTGGCCCATCAGGTCACCACCGCTGCCTATGAGGATGAGGCGGCGCTGCGCAGTTTTGCGCAATCGGTGGATGTGATTACCTATGAATTTGAGAATATCCCGACCTCGGCGCTGGATATACTCGAGCAGATCCGCCCTATTCATCCTGGCCGCCGCGCCTTGGCCATCTCGCAAGATCGCCTGTCGGAGAAAGACTTTCTCACCGGGCTTAGTCTCAAAGTGGCGCCCTATGCCAATGTCACCACCTCCGCTGAGGCCCAAGCAGCCGCCCTATCCATCGGCACCCCCTCTATTCTGAAGACCCGCCGCATGGGCTATGACGGCAAGGGGCAGATCCGGCTCAAAGATGCCTCAGATATGACGCAAGCATGGCAGGAGATGCAGGGTGCGCCTTCGGTATTGGAGGGCTTTATCAATTTCAGCCATGAGGTTTCCGTCATCGCGGCCCGTGCCGGTGATGGGCAGGTTGCCTGCTATGATCCGGGTGAGAATGTGCACCGCGAGGGAATTTTGCACAGCACCACAGTACCGGCCCGTTTGAGCGCCGCCCAACGCATGGATGCGGTTCTCATGGCCGGGCAAATTCTGAATGCGTTAGACTATGTCGGCGTGATGGGCGTCGAGCTCTTCGTGACCGCCGACGGGTTGATCGTCAACGAGATCGCCCCGCGTGTGCACAACTCGGGCCATTGGACCCAGAACGGTTGCGATATCTGCCAATTTGAGCAGCATATTCGCGCGGTTGCCGGCTGGCCTTTAGGCGATGGCACCCGCCACAGCGATATACGCATGGAAAATCTGATTGGCGCCGATATGAATCGGGTGCCAGAGCTGCGCAAAACCAATGCGGCATTGCATTTATATGGCAAATCGGAGGTCAAACCTGGCCGCAAAATGGGTCATGTTAACTTTCGCACATAGCGCCCTGCCCGGCGCGCCAGTCGCGGGGTCAAGGGCGATGCCGGTCGCCTAAGCCGAGCCTCAATGCCTTGAGAACCACATCCCAGCTGACCTCGCCTAGGGTGAGGCTATGATCAAAAGCCCCGGTCTTTAAGTAGTGAGACACCTGCGCAATGACCAGCGGATTGTTCATCATAAAACTGTGCGACACCGGCAATATCAAATGATCGCGCATCCCCTCCACTCGGGTGCTCTCGACGGACACTTTCCCATCATCGGGCCCATCGATGAAATTGGAATACAGCGGGTTAAAACTGACCGTGCCTGCGATGATGCCCAGTGAAAAATTAACCTTTGGCAAGCGATTTGGGAAACTGCTGGACTCCGTGCTCACTTGCCGCCCAGCCGGCCCATTGACCCAGTCAAAGGCCGCGAGCGCCTGCATCGCATCCACCACCTCAGAGCCCTTATTCGGTGGGCCCAGCATCACCACATGGCCTAGGGTTTCTGGCTTGGCCCAGGCCAAATAGGCCCGCACCATAATACCGCCCAAGGAATGGGTCACAAAATGAAGCCGCCGCGCCCCACAATCCGCGACAGCCTCCGGCAGAGTTTCACTCACCAAAGCCTCAATCGGCTTGCCCCGCGTGGAAAATTCTGGGGTCACGACATAATAGCCCTGCCCCCTCAGGCTCCGCGCCATCAAGGCAAATGAGGCCTCACTGCGCGCCAAGCCATGCAGCAAGATCACGCAGTCTTGCGCCAGGGCCCAATTGGGCAGCATGAGGCCAAAGCAGAGTAAAAGAGGTTTGAGCATGATTTAGAAATAGTCGCCCGGGCGGGGCTTTTAAAGAGCCACTTCAACAAAAAGGCCCACGACAAGCGCGGGCCTTTTCAAAAAACAGGTCGTCAATGACCGGCTGATTTACATCATGCCGCCCATGCCGCCCATGCCGCCCATGCCGCCCATATCGGGCATGCCGCCGCCAGCCGCGCCAGCTTTTTCTGGCTTATCAGCAACCATAGCTTCGGTTGTGATCAGCAGACCAGCAACAGAGGCTGCATCTTCCAAAGCGGTACGAACAACTTTGGCCGGATCAATCACGCCGAATGCGAAGAGATCACCATATTCTTCGGTTTGCGCATTGAAACCAAAAGCCAGATCGGAGCTTTCACGCACTTTGCCAGCAACAACCGCACCGTCAACACCCGCATTTTCTGCGATTTGGCGCAGAGGTGCTTCAACAGCGCGCGCAACGATTTTGATGCCCGCAGTTTGGTCTGGATTGGCGCCTTCAAGACCTGCCAATACTTTACCAGCCTGAACCAAAGCAACACCGCCGCCCACAACAACACCTTCTTGCACGGCCGCACGGGTCGCGTTCAAAGCATCGTCAACGCGGTCTTTGCGTTCTTTCACTTCAACTTCGGTCATGCCGCCAACACGGATCACAGCAACACCGCCGGCCAATTTGGCCACGCGCTCTTGCAGTTTTTCACGGTCGTAGTCTGAAGATGTCTCCTCGATTTGACCACGGATCTGTGCCACACGTGCTTCGATTTCAGCTTTTTCGCCCAAACCGTCAACGATGGTTGTCTCATCTTTGGTGATAGAAACGCGCTTGGCAGAGCCCAGCATGTCCATTGTCACTGACTCAAGCTTCATGCCAAGATCTTCAGAGATCACTTGACCGCCGGTCAGAATGGCAAGGTCTTGCAACATCGCTTTGCGGCGATCGCCAAAACCAGGGGCTTTCACAGCTGCAATTTTCAAACCACCGCGCAATTTGTTCACAACCAAAGTTGCCAAGGCTTCGCCTTCAACATCTTCCGCGACAATCAACAAAGGCTTGCCAGATTGGATCACTTGCTCAAGCAAAGGCACCATTGGCTGCAAGGAAGAAAGCTTCTTTTCGTGCAACAAGATGATCGCATCGTCCAGCTCAGCTGTCATTTTTTCAGGGTTGGTGACAAAGTAAGGCGACAGGTAACCGCGGTCAAACTGCATGCCTTCAACAACAACAGTTTCTGTTTCCAGACCCTTGTTTTCTTCAACAGTGATGACACCTTCATTGCCCACACGCTGCATCGCATCTGCGATTTGCTGGCCGATGTCGGCTTCGCCATTTGCGGAGATTGTGCCCACTTGCGCGACTTCTGCGCTGTCGGTCACTGGACGTGCAGCCGCTTTGATCGCATTGACAACAGCTGTTGTCGCCGTGTCGATGCCGCGCTTCAGATCCATTGGGTTCATGCCTGCGGCTACGGATTTCATACCTTCGCGCACGATGGCTTGTGCCAAAACCGTCGCGGTGGTTGTCCCGTCGCCAGCCTCATCATTGGTGCGTGAGGCCACTTCTTTGACCATCTGCGCACCCATGTTTTCGAACTTATCTTCCAGTTCGATCTCTTTTGCCACTGAAACACCATCTTTCGTGATGCGCGGTGCACCGAAAGATTTATCCAGAACAACATTCCGGCCTTTCGGGCCCAATGTCACTTTTACGGCATCGGCCAGAATGTTCACACCCTTTAACATACGGTTGCGTGCATCGGTGCCGAATTTGACGTCTTTTGCTGCCATTTTGCAGATCCTCGTCTTAAAATTTCAATTAAAAACTAACCCTAGGGATCGTTAGGAGATCACACCCAAGATATCGCTTTCTTTCATGATCAACAGTTCTTTGCCGTCAACGGTCACCTCTGTACCGGACCATTTGCCGAACAGAATTTTATCACCTTTTTTGACGTCCAAAGCGATGCGATCGCCATCATCGTCACGCAAACCTGCGCCCACGGCGACGATGACGCCTTCAGCGGGCTTTTCTTTGGCGTTGTCTGGGATGATCAAACCACCCGCAGTTTTTTCTTCGCCTTCAACGCGTTCGACGAGAACGCGGTCGTGCAGAGGGGTAAATGCCATCTTTAGTAACTCCTAGCTGGCTCAAGGTTGAACTTGAATTAGCACTCGGGTGCTCCGAGTGATAACGAGCGGGAGATATGGACTCCCGTTGCCGGTGTCAACGGGCGCGCCCAAAAAAATTCCAAGCCGTAAATGAGCAACTTTAGCGCGAAATTTGCAGAAAATTTGATTTGAAATATTCTAAAGAATATTTCATCCCTGTATAAACTATTTTTTAACGGAGCTATTTTATGACCTATAAGTTTCTTTGGGCGATTCCCTTGGCCGCTGCGATCACGGCCTGCAGCAACCCAGAAGATACCACCAATGCAACAACCACCGCGGCAGCACAGATTGCAACCTCTGGCGTGAGCTTGGCCTCCACCGGCACCTTTCCCACTGGCAACAGCCCGATGACCCTTGTGCAGGACGGAAAAGTCTCCTTCGTTCAGAATGAGGTGATCAATGTAAAGGTGAATCCGCTCAGTGCAACCACCTCCAACAATCGAAAGGACTTCACTTTCGATGTTGAAATATATGGAAAAACAGTCACCCTGACATGGGACGCGAAAGAGGAGCATTATTCTGGGCGCGTCAATGGCAAGGACATTTTCCTGAAACCAAAAGAAACCGGCAGCGACGGTGGCGCTTGGGTCGCGTCCTATGACCGCCTCGAGATCAAAGGCCGCAACTCGTCTTACACCGTTTGGAGTGTCCCGCTGATCTATGGATATGAGACAGCCGACGCGACAGTCGCAGCGGCAACCGGCACTGCAACCTATACTGACAGTGGCCGCCTGTCCTTGCAAATGCCAACTGACCGCGAGTGGCGCAAACTCGATGCAACTTTGTCCGTGGACTTTGGCAAGAAAACAGTCGGTGGCTCGATGAAAGTCAGCGAAGCGGAAGACCATACCAAAATGACAGCAGGCACGCTCATCATTCCAACGACCGCTATCTCCGGCAATGGATTTGATGCGACCAATGCCCAGCTCACCATCAACCAAACCACAAACACGGCCAAAAATTCAACAACCCAATATGTGCTGAACACTGCCAACGTCAACGGCACCTTCTATGGTGTCAATCATGGCGTTTTGGGAGGGACCATCACGGCCGATGGAACCGTTAATACGGTTGATGGAAATGGTAATACCACCAGCACCGATGTTGTGATCAACGGTGGTTATATCGCCGAAGATTGATCCGACAGGACTTTAAATCTGTTGACCAATCACGGCCATCGTATTGCACTTTGGCCGTGATATCGTTTAAAATTTCGTGTTTTTAATTGGTTTCATTTATCAAAGGATTTTAGTTTGCAACGATACGCCACTCTCTCCGCATGCGCTTTTTCTTTACTCTCCGGCTGTGGGGGCGGAGGTGAAGAGGCCACGATGGTCACCCTCGTGCCCCATACACCTCAAACTGTCTCGGTGAACGCGCAAGACTCCGATACCGCCAGCAAACCCAATTGGGCGCAGGCCCTGCCCCTCCGCTTGTCCCAAACATCGTCGCGCGATGGAAGCTCTTTGGTCCGCTATCAAAACATTGCCAATATCGAGTATATCTACAACACGAGCACATCAACCTTCGATCACATTGATCTGAGCATCGACGGGCAAGTCGTGAGATTTACTGTGAATTCGGCGAATTCCAACGAATATAATGGCAGCCAAAATGGCGTTCTCTATACGGTAGATATTTTACACCCTGCCAACACCGTTGATGCCCTTTCAAATTTGGAAGATGTCGCAGAGCTGCTGTTCCTCCCAACCTATGACGCCACAAATTCCACCAACACGAATAGCTTTGCCGTAGTCGGTTTTGAAACCCCCACCGCGCGGGTTGCGGCGGCAACGGGAACGGCGACATACAATGGCACCGGATGGCTGGGCTATTCGAGCGCGAGTGGCTTTACCTCATCAGAGTTGGATGTCACCTTGAATGTGAATTTCCAAGATCCCTCCGGCAATCAAACCGTCGGCGGAACCATCGACGTGAGCGATCCGGCGAACCATGCCCTGTATGGCTATGCCACGCTCACGATTCCCACCACTCAGTTGACAGGAAATGGGTTCAGCGCGACCCCGGTTTTGACCTCCTCCAACGGCCTGTCCCTCAGCGATGCTAGCATCAATGGCACATTTTACGGCGACTATTACGGAGCCCTCGGCGGCGTGATCCACGCTCAAGGCGATGACAGCGGCACCACCGTGGTGGTCAATGGGGGATATCTGGCCGTGAGGTGATGAAGAGCGCGAATATAAATGGTATATTTTTTGAAAATTTTTTAAACTTAGGAAATCTAAAAATAACCCAAAAACTATTACTTGCACTTCCAGCAGCACTTTCTCTCGCAGATTGTGGCGGCGGCGGAGGTCACGAAGCCACAACCGCACCCGCACCCGCACCCGCACAGGCGCAATATTCCTTGACCACCAGCGCGCCAAACTGGACAACCACATTGCCCGCAAATCTCTCCGTCTACGCGACGCAGGACGGGACAAACGTCACCTCCAGCAAAAAAATCGCGAATATGGAATTCAAACAATGGAATGCCGCGCGTGGGGGGCATGACCAAATTGACATCCAAATCGACGGCGAAATCATCACACTGATCTGGGATGCCAATAACGGGGATCATCGCGGAACGCATAATGGCAGAACTTATGTGAACTTCGGATTCGCCATTAACGATGGCCATCCTAACGCACCTGAGACCGTGGTGGACCTGTCTTATATTGTCGCTGTAAATAGCACCAATACAGCGATTATTGACGACATAGCCGCTGGTGTTGTCGGCTTTGAAACACCCGACGCCGTGGTCGCTGCCGCAACAGGTACAGCAAAATATAGTGGGACGGGCTCAATATATTATTTAACTCCAAACGCTTGGGAAATTTCAGAAACTCAAGCAAATTTTGTCGTCGATTTTAACACCTCAACAATTTCAGGGGCAATAAGCGTCGATGACCCGTATATTTTAGCTTCGCAACAGCCAGCGGGCACCTATACCTTCGCGACGATTTCCGTTCCGACAACAGCATTGACCGGCAATGGGTTTTCGGCGCAACCAACCGTGACGGTCCTTAACCCCGGCACAAACACCTTTACCTTCAGCAATGAGACCATCAACGGGACATTCTACGGGGATAGTAGCGATGTGCTCGCCGGCACTCTGAGCGCGGATTACTCGGTAAACGGTACGGCCGGTGTGGCCGTCGGAAACTATTGGGCGCGCTAATATCTCAGTATCCCGGCGGTCATCCTGCTGGGATCGATCTTATCTTGTCACAGTCCTGAGCATTCGGCATCCTGCGCTCAAAAGGAGTTCAGGATGCCGTTTCATTTTTCAGATGCTGAATATGCCGCAAGGCTGTCCAAAGCCGCCGCAGCGCTTCAGGCGCGGGATCTGGAGGCGCTATTGCTCTTCGCGCCCGAAAGCCACTATTGGATTTGCGGCTATGACACTTTTGGCTTTGCCATGTTCCAATGCCTCATTTTAGGGGCAGACGGGCGGCTGAATCTGCTAACCCGAGCGCCAGATCTGCGCCAAGCGCAGCAGACCTCAACCCTCAGCGATGCGCAGATCCATATTTGGAAAGATATCGAAGGCGTATCTCCAGCCAACACTCTGGCGGATTTGGTCAAATCCTTGGGCTATAGCGGCAAAATCGCCATGGAGACCGAGACCCCCGGGCTGACCTTCGCCAACGGGCAGTCCGTCATCACAGCTTTTGACCAGAGTTTGCACCGCGGCAATGGGATCATTTCGGATCTGCGCCAAGATAAATCATCCGCGGAGCTCGACATGCACCGCCGCGCCGCGGCCCTCTCTGACGATGCTTTAGATGCCGCATTGGCCAGCACCCGCGCTGGCGCCTTTGAGGGAGATATTTTAGCCGATATGCAAGGCGCAGTCTTCCGCGGCGGCGGCGATTATGCGGGGAATGAATTCATCATTGGCTCGGCTGAGCGCGCATTGCTGTGCCGCTATGCCTCCGGCCGCCGGCATCTTGACGCACAAGACCAGCTGACGCTTGAATGGTCGGGGGCCTATGCCCGCTATCACGCGGCGATGATGCAGACTTTGGTGATCGGCAAAGCCAACGCGGCTCAACGCCACATGCACAGCGTTGCCCGAGACGCCCTCGAGGCCTGCGAGGCGGCCATAAAACCCGGCCGACCCATGGGGGAGGTGTTCGCGGCCCATGCCCAAGTCTTTGACAAAGCCGGTCTGGGGCATGCGCGCCTCAATGCCTGCGGCTATGCGATGGGGGCGATTTACAATCCGATTTGGGTCGATTTCCCAATGTTCTATGAGAATAACCCAACAGTGATGCGCGAAAGCCAAGTGTTCTTTTTGCATATGATCCTAATGGACAGTGAGGCGGGTCTGGCCATGTGTCTTGGCCATTCGGTCGAGGTGACCGCTCACGGCGCCAAACGCCTGTCACGCCACGCGCCTGATTTATTTGAGCTATAATCAACGGCCTTAGAGGAATGGCTAAAACATCCCTCAAATGCGAAGAATAAGCCCGCGACACTTTAAGAAGAAATTAGCTTTTTCTGCCGTCTTTGGCGGCAAACACGAAAGAGCGAATTATGAAACAAGCCCTGAGCTGGGTGTTGCTATGTGTATCCCTTTGCGCCTGTGGTGGTGGCGGCGGAGATGCCGGGACGACGCCGACGACCCCCACAACGCCGCCCACGCCGACGACGCCCACGACCCCGCCCGCCGCAATCGGGCGCGCGGCGCTGGCGGCGTCTGGCTATGCCGGCGCAGGCGCTCAGGTCCGCTTTGGTGAGACCTACGAGCTGGCAAATGATCAATCCCTGCGTGGCACGCCCTCCAACAGCGGCATGTCCTATGCACTGGTCTCGCCCCCCCCATGCAGATCAATTTCACCAGCGCCACCATGCTCACATTGAACAGCCAAGGCCAGCAATACAGCCTGTTCGACGCAGATCGGGATTCTGTCTTTGAACCAGTCTCCGGCGGGCACCCAAAGGTATTGGCCGTCATTGTGGAAAAAGAAGCCGCTTTGGTCATGGCCATTGAGCTCACCGGCGCCGGGCAAGTGGACACAACCTACAGCGCCATCGGCCCCAATACCGACCCCACGGCAATGCCGGCCTCGGGCAATGCTCTTTATACGGGTCCAGCCAATGCCGCCCTTCAACGATCGGCCACGCCTTCAACACAGATCAGCGAATTTTCCGGCACTGGAAAATTCACTGTAGATTTCAGCGCAAGCACCGTCTCCGGATCCATGGTCTACACCCAATCGAGCGACACGCAATTCACCCAAGGATCGGCCATTTTGACCGTCACCTTGCCCAGCACCTCCCTCACCGGAAATACCTTTGAGACCACCGCTGGCACCGCACAATTCAACCAGACACCCAGCCACGGCACGAGCTTCGGCCCGGTTCGCATTGAAGGTGATTTCTTTGGCCATACAGGCACCACCCTGGCGGGCACCTTCGATGGGCAGGGCGCGGACAGCGGCGGCAACGCCGCCTATCTGCACGGCGGGTTTGTTGCTGAAAAATAAGCGCGCCGCGCAGCCTTAGGACCAATCTTCAAGACCTTTGCGGCCCGCCGCGGTCAGAGCATAGACCCCAGTCTCCACCTTCTCAAACCACCCGTAGACATTGTTGCGCATCAAGCGCGTGGCAGAGGGCACACCGGTGGCCTTGGCGACGATCGCCCCTTTTTCCGGCCCGCTATGGGCCAGATAGGTCGCGCATTTCAGCGCATCTTGCCGATATCCCGTCACCAGCCCATGCCGCGTCGCCCCTCCTTCGTTCGGATCCCCCTCCAGCCGGTCAAACGCTTTGAGGATGCCCTTGGCTTTGCGACGATTCTTGCGCGGGGTATAGGGGCCCGGCGCGCAGTGCTGTTCCACGAACAAATCGCGCGGCCTCAGAGTCAAGAGCCCAAGGCCCAGCCGCCGGCAGAGGGTCACATTGGCTTTCAATCGCTTCATCCCGGCCTTGCCCTCGGGCCGCAGCACAGCAATATAGACATCATCCACAAGCTTTAAACGCTCCAAAGCCTGGTGAAACACAGTGAGCGAAAAAGCCAGTTTCAACTCAATGATCACAGCCGGTTCACTGCCGCGACGCGCCATGACATCCGCCGCACCGACCTCGCCCTTGACCTCATAGCCCTGGGCTTCAAAATGCGCTTTTATGGGCGCGTATAGCTCACTTTCCCTCATAATACCTTCATGTAGCAAATGCGCGGAAAGGTCCAACCTTAGCCGGGTGACAATCACGATTTCGCCACCTATAAGGGCGCAAATTCAACACCCGCCTGAGGATTATATTATGATCAAAGTTTTTGGCCACAAAGCCCCCGACACAGACAGCACCGGAAGCGCCATCATTTGGGCCTGGTATCTCAACGAGATCACAGGCCAAGCCGCCCAGGCGGTTCTTCTTGGCGCGCCCAATACAGAGGCCGCTTTCGTCACGCAGCGTTGGGGCTTTGAGACGCCCGCCATCATCGCGGATGTGGAGGATGGCGCGCCGGTGGTTATTGTGGACACCAACAATCCCGCCGAATTGCCCAGCAATATCAACCAAGCCGATATTTTGGCCATCATAGACCATCACAAACTTGTCGGCGGGCTTGAAACCAAAGGGCCAATCTCAATGACCGTCCGCCCCTTGGCCTGCACTGCGACCATCATGCATGATCTTATGGGCGATGATGCCGCGCAGATGCCGGAGGCCATCAAGGGCGTTATGCTGTCATGTATTTTGTCTGACACTTTGGCATTTCGCAGCCCCACCACCACGCCGCAGGACAAAGCCCTGGCCGAAAGTCTGGCCGCGGATCTGAACCTCTCCATTGCCGATTACGCCGCTGAGATGTTTGCCGCGAAATCTGATGTCTCTGCCTTCTCCGATGCGGAGCTTTTGCGCATGGACAGCAAGGAATATGCCGTCAGTGGCACGAAATTCCGCGTCTCTGTTCTGGAAACCACCTCCCCCAAAATGGTCTTGGACCGCAAGGCCAGCCTCATGGCGACCATGCCATCTGTGGCACAGGAAGATGCGGTGGATCATGTATTGCTCTTTGTGGTCGACATCTTGAATGAGGAAGCCACACTGTTGATCCCCAATGGCATCACGCAAACCGTGGCAGAAAAATCATTTGGGGCCACCGTCACGGGCGACACCGTGGTCCTGCCCGGGGTCATGAGCCGCAAAAAGCAAATCATTCCCAACCTGAAACTTTAACGGAACGACAGCCTCTCATGACACGCATTATCACCTCCCTTGCGGAGATTTCCGAGTCCTATGATGCCTTATTTTGTGACCTCTGGGGCTGCGTTCATGATGGGTTGGCGCCATTCGCGGAGGCGGTGGCGGCGCTGCAGGCCTTCCGCGCCGGGGGCGGCACGGTGATGCTGGTGACCAACGCCCCACGGCCCCATGCGCCGGTGCGCCGGCAATTGGACCGGCTCGGCGTTCCCAGCGATGCCTATGACGGGATCGCAACCTCCGGTGACAGCGCCCGCGCGGCGATGTTGCGCGGCGCGGTGGGCGAGAAGGTGTATTTTATCGGCCAGCAGCATGATCAGGATTTTTTCGCCCCGCTGGAGCTGATTGAAACCCCCGTGACGATATCGCAGGTGCCCTTAGAGCAGGCTGAGGGGATTGTCTGCTGCGGACCTTTTGACCCGCTGGCCGATCCCGAAGCGATGCGTGCGGAATTTTTACAGGCCAAGACCCGCGGCCTAAAATTACTCTGCGCCAACCCCGATATCGTGGTGGACCGGGGCGAGACCCGCGAATGGTGCGCCGGAGCTTTGGCAAAACTCTATACTGAGATGGGCGGCGAGAGCCTGTATTTCGGCAAGCCGCATCCCCCCATCTATGATTTGGCGCGCAGGCGTCTCGAGGCTTTGGGTAAGGACATTCCAGACAGCCGCATCCTCTGCGTCGGTGATGGGATTTTGACCGACATTGATGGGGCGATCGGCGAAGATCTTGATTCGCTCTTTATCACCGGTGGCTTGGCCGCCTCCGAAACCCAGACCACAGAACAACCTGATCCCGCGGCTTTGGTGGCATATTTGACCAGGGAAATGCGACAACCGACCTATTGCATCGGAAAATTACGCTAGCGCCCTCTTGATTTATCCCTCCTTAAGGTAATAATATTACTCCGGCGACATCACGATGTTGCGATTATTACCTTGAGGTGCGAGATGCTCGACAATATGCCCCGCGGCACAATTTGTATTGAAGATATTGAAATCGGCATGACCCGACATCTGCGCAAAGTTGTGACAGATCGGGATATTGAGTTGTTTGCCGAAGTCTCCACCGATCACAACCCGGTGCACCTTGACGATGACTATGCCAATGACACGATTTTTGAGGGCAGAATTGCCCATGGTATGTTGACGGCCGGCTTGATCTCCGCCGTGATTGGCGAGCAGCTGCCCGGCCATGGCACCGTCTATCTGGGACAATCGCTGAAGTTCCTGGCACCTGTGCGCCCGGGCGATCTGGTCACAGCTCAGGTGGAAGTGATCGACATCGATCTTGGTCGCCGCCGCGTCAAACTTGACACCCATTGCTCCATTGATGGCAAAAAAGTGTTGGCAGGAGAAGCGACCGTCTTAGCCCCATCCCGAAAATTCGACTAAAACGCCACCGTTTGACCCGCTACAGCTTGCTCTGCTCAGCCTCGCGCGTTAGGGGGAAATCATGAGGCGTTTTCAAACCCATCTTCTCGATCACGATGCCCGTGGCGCGGCAGTGGCCATTGGCAATTTTGATGGTGTCCACTTGGGCCATCAAGCGGTGATCGATGTGGCCCGCGCGGCCGCAGATCGCAGCGGTGCGCCCTTGGGCATCCTCACCTTTGAGCCGCACCCCCGCAGTTTTTTCGCCCAAAAAAATGGGATCGACTTACCTCCTTTTCGCTTGATGAATGCGGAGGCCCGCGCGCATCGGCTGGAAAAGCTCGGAGTTGAGCTCCTCCTGGAGCTTCCCTTCGATCAAGCGCTTTGTGACCTCAGTGACTGGGACTTCTGCAAAGAGATTTTGTGCGACGGCTTCGGTCTAACACATGTCGTGGTTGGCGCGGATTTCCGCTTTGGCAAGGGCCGATCGGGAACGGCGCAAACCCTCATAGAACATGGGCAACGCCTTGGTTTTGAGGTGACAATTGCCGATTTGAAAAATCACGAAGCAGAAATTATCAGCTCAACAAATATTCGCAAAGCTCTTGCAGCGGCCGATCCCCAGCGCGCCGCGGCCATGTTGGGCCACTGGCACCGGCTCGAAGGCGCGGTTGAACATGGCGAGAAGCGCGGACGTGAACTGGGCTACCCCACGGCCAATATGTCCATTGAGGGGCTGCAACCGCCGGCCTTTGGGGTCTATGCGGTCTTGATAGATGTGCTCACCGGCCCGCATAAAGGCAGCTTTCATGGTGCTGCTTCGATTGGCGTGCGACCTATGTTTGGGGAAAACCGTCCCAATTGTGAAACATTTATTTTTGATTTCAAAGGGGATCTTTACGGAGAAACATTGTCAGTCGGTTTGGTCGCCTATTTGCGCAATGAACAAACCTTCGATGGGCTTGAGGCATTGATTGCGCAGATGGACGCAGATTGCAGCCAAGCCCGCCGCATTTTGAGCCAGCTATGAGCGGCACCGCAAAGCCAAAGCCCATGCGCCCAAAATTTTGGGAGACTGTGCCACTGTCCAAGATGAGCGAAGCGGAATGGGAAGCGCTTTGTGACGGCTGTGGGCGCTGTTGTCTCAACAAGCTCGAAGATCCTGACACCGGGCATGTTGCACTCACCCGCATTGCCTGCCGTCTGCTGGACAATGAGACCTGCCGATGCTCTCAATATGCGATCCGGCAGAACTTCGTGCCGGACTGTATCCGCATGACCGCTGAAACCATTGAACAACATGCCTATTGGCTTCCAAATACTTGCGCCTATAAACGTCTGTATGAGGGCAAAGAAATTCCAGACTGGCACCCGCTGCGCAGCGGGACAGCCCAATCGGTGCATGATGCGGGCATCTCTGTGCAGGGCTGGACAATACCGGAATTTGAAGTGCCCGAAGAGGAATGGGAAGATCACATAATTGAGGATTAAGCGATGAATTTTGCGTCTGATAACACTGGCCCCGTCCACCCGAATGTGATGGCAGCGCTCAATGCAGCAAATACGGGCTATGCCCTGCCCTACGGTGCGGATGCTGCCACCGCACAGGCGGTGCAGGATATCCGGGATGTGTTCGAAGCCCCAGAGGCCGCGGTCTATCTGGTCTCGCTTGGAACGGCGGCAAATTCCTTGATCCTTGCAACCCTGTCTCAACCCTGGGAGACGGTGTTTTGCCATACGGTCGCGCATATCCATGAGGATGAATGCAATGCGCCTGAATTTTATTCCGGCGGGACCAAGCTCACCCTGGTGCCAGGCGATGACGCGAAGATGACCGCGCAAAGCCTGCGCAAATCAATTTTGGCCGAAGAGACCCGCGGCGTGCATGGGCCGCAACGCGGCCCGGTCTCCCTCACCCAAGCCACGGAACGCGGTACGATCTACAGCCTGGCTGAAATTCAAGACATCTCCGCCGCCGCTAAGGACTTTGGCCTGCCGCTCCATTTGGACGGGGCGCGATTCGCCAATGCCTTGCAAACCCTTGGATGCAGCGCCGCAGAAATGACGTGGAAATCAGGCGTCGATGCGGTCACCTTTGGTGGGACAAAAAATGGTCTCATGGCGGTGGAGGCGGTTGTCTTCTTTGATCCAAAACACGCTTGGGAATTCGAGCTGCGGCGCAAACGCGGCGCACATTTATTTTCAAAGCACCGCTTTCTGGCCGCGCAAATGCAAGCCTATTTGGCCGGGGATCTTTGGCTGGACATGGCGGAAAAATCTAATGCCGCCTGCGCAAGACTGGCGCAGGGGCTCAAGCAAACACCGGGTGTTGTTCTTGATTTTGAGCCGCAGGCCAATATCATTTTCGCGCAATGGTCGCGCGCGGCGCATCAACGGCTGCATGCCGCGGGCGCCCAATATTACGTCATGGCAGGTGATCACAGCACCGGACCGGCCGATGAGCTTTTGCCGGCCCGTTTGATGACAGATTGGTCCGCAAGCCCGGATGATGTTGACCGTTTCCTAGAGATCTTACGCGGATAAAACGCGCAGAACCGGGCGCCGCCCCTGCCGCCCGGTCACCATTTTTTGAGTGCTCAGAGCGCGCCTGACAGCACCAGATCCAGATCTTCCAGACGATCTTGCCCCCAAAAGCGCTGATCTTTGTCTGTAATATAGAACGGCGCACCAAAGACGCCGGCGGCGACCGCATCTTCGGTATTTTTGGCATATTGCTCCGCAGAGCCGATCATATCTTTGTCGGCAAGGCTTGGCTCAAAACCGGCCGCTTTGAGACACTCCGCGATGACCTCCGGTTGGGAAATATCTTTCTCTTCGGCCCAAACCGCACGCGTGAAGCCATGCACCAAGGCGCCCAAATCCCCATCGCCATAGGTCGATGCGGCGATAATCGCATAGGAGGAGGGCGCCATATTCACTGGAAAGAAGGCCGGTTGCAGATTGAGCGGCAGTTTGCGCTTTTTGGCCTGCCGCGGCAGCTCTTGCGCGCGCATTTCAATGCGGCTGATGTGGCGGTCTTTCGGCGGCACGCCGCCTGTGCGGCCAAAGACGGTCATCAAATCCATGGGCTTGTAGGCGATCGTTGCCCCATGTTTTTGCGCGATCTGTTCAAGTCCGGTGCCCGCCAAATAGGTAAAGGGAGAAATTGTTGCGAAAAAATAGTCAATATGTGCCATGAGCGTCACCTTTTTGTGTATCAAACCTGTGACGAGCAGTAACCGCATGGTAAGCCATGTCAACAATATGCGACTCAGGCTCGCGGGTATCGTAGAGGGTAAATACGAATGGCTTCTGTTCATGGTCCAAAACTAATCGCCGGGAACTCCAACCTAAAGCTGGCCAGGTCGGTGGCGCGGCGCATGTCTTTGCATCGGGGCATGAATGTGAGTCTTGTGGATGCGCGGGTTGAACGCTTTAACGATGGTGAAATTTTCGTCGAGGTGTATGAGAACGTCCGAGACGAGGATATGTTTATCATCCAACCCACGTCACGCCCCGCCAATGACGCGCTGATGGAGCTGCTGATCATCGCCGATGCTCTCAAACGCTCCTCCGCCAGCCGTATCACCGCTGTGATCCCTTATTTCGGCTATGCGCGTCAAGACCGTCGCAGCAAGGCCCGCACGCCGATCACCGCCAAATTGGTGGCCAATATGCTCGAAGAAGCAGGCATTGAGCGGGTTCTGACCCTCGACCTCCATGCCACGCAAATTCAAGGATTTTTTGATATTCCGGTCGACAATCTATATGCCTCGCCCGTTTTTGCCTTGGACGTCAAACATCATTTCAAAGACCAAATGGACAACCTCATGGTGGTCTCCCCCGATGTGGGCGGCGTGGCCCGTGCAAGAGATTTGGCACAACGCATCGATGCGCCCCTGTCGATTGTCGACAAGCGCCGTGAGAAAGCCGGTGAAGTGGCAGAGATGACGGTGATTGGCAATGTCGAAGGCCGCACCTGTTTAATTGTGGATGATATCGTTGATACCGCGGGCACGCTGTGCAAGGCGGCAGATGTCTTGATAGAGAATGGTGCGAAAGAAGTGCATTCCTACATCACCCATGGGGTTCTATCTGGTCCTGCGGTGGAACGCATTACCAAATCGGTGATGAAAAACCTTGTTATTACCGACACGATTGAGGCCACCCAAGCGGTTGCGAATGCACCCAATATCCGAATCGTTCAAACTGCCCCCATGTTTGCGCAGGCCATTTTGAACACTTGGAGCGGCACCTCTGTCTCCTCGCTTTTCTCAACCGAAGCCTTGTCGGCAATATATGAGGGCATTTACGATTGCGGCTAAAGCGGGCGCATTGATTAGTAGAGATCCCATTGCTCGGGATCTGCCACCTCCCCAATCGCCAGCCAGCTGGCACTCACTCGGGCAACGCGTGTGTCAGACCAGGTGCCGAACACAAGATCAAAACCTGTCTGGGTCACATTTTCCGCCCGAATTTCCACGCGGGCGTTGCTGTCGCTGCCAATGTCCCACATGGTAAGGCTCACCTGGACGATCGGTTGGGCAGCAAAGGCCTCAGAAAATTCAACCGCCCGCGAAACCTTGCGAGCACCGGAACCGGCCCACATTTCTCCATCGTCTTGAAAGTCCGAAAACAATTCAAGCGCACCTTGATCCACCCCAATGGTATGTGATGACATGCGTTTCATGCAGCAAAAGCTAAGTTTCTTAAATTAATTTACAATAAACGAAAAGGGCCCACAGGGGGCCCATTTTCAATAGTATCAGACCGCTTAAGCGGCGCTCAGGCCCAAAGCCGCCGCCAGGGCCGCTACATCAGACTGCACCTTGCGGGCGGCCTCTTGTGCCTCCTCACTGGCTTTTTCAACCGCCTCAGCAGCGCCAGCAATGATGCCATCCATATCTTCTTGGGTGACATCCGCTTTGGCCATCGCACGCTCGGCGATCACGGTCACGCCCTGCGCTGTGACCTCAGCAAAACCGCCTGTGACAACATATTCGCTGACACCTTCGGGAGCGCTGACGGACAGAACGCCGGGTCGTAAGGTGGTTAAAACAGGCTCATGGTTCGCCATGGCTGTCATATCCCCTTCCGACCCCGGAATTTGGACCGCAGTCGCCTCGAAAGAAGCGAGGCTTCTTTCAGGGCTGACCAGATCAAATTTCAATGTATCTGCCATTAGGCTGCATCCGCTGCCATGCGTTCGGCTTTCGCGATGACTTCATCGATATCACCGACCATGTAGAATGCACCCTCTGGCAGGTGATCATAGTCACCGGCCACAACCGCTTTGAAAGATGCGATTGTTTTTTCCAAAGGCACCTGAACACCATCGGAACCGGTGAACACCTTTGCCACGTCAAATGGCTGTGACAAGAAGCGCTCCAGTTTCCGCGCACGGGCAACGGCCACTTTGTCGTCTTCAGACAGCTCATCCATGCCCAAAATCGCAATGATGTCCTGCAAAGACTTGTAACGCTGTAGCACCTTCTGGACATCCGTTGCCACTTTGTAGTGCTCATCGCCAATGATCAGAGGATCCAGCAAGCGAGAGGTGGAGCCAAGCGGATCCACCGCAGGGTAGATGCCCTTTTCAGAGATTGAACGATCCAAAACAGTGGTCGCATCCAAATGCGCAAATGAGGTGGCCGGCGCAGGGTCGGTCAAGTCATCGGCTGGAACGTAAACCGCTTGAACAGATGTGATCGACCCGGATTTGGTCGATGTGATCCGCTCTTGCATCGCGCCCATATCGGTTGCCAAAGTTGGCTGATAGCCCACCGCCGAGGGAATACGTCCCAAAAGCGCAGACACCTCAGAGCCAGCTTGTGTGAAGCGGAAGATATTGTCCACAAAGAACAAAACATCAGAACCGGTTTCATCACGGAATTGCTCAGCCAGGGTCAAACCGGTCAATGCAATCCGCATACGTGCCCCTGGAGGCTCGTTCATCTGGCCATAAACCAAAGCAATTTTTGACTCTTCAAGGTTGTCTGGAACGATAACACCGCCCTCGATCATCTCATGGTACAAATCGTTGCCTTCACGAGTCCGCTCACCCACACCGGCGAAAACGGACACACCAGAGTGCACCTTCGCGATATTGTTGATCAATTCCATGATCAATACGGTTTTGCCAACGCCGGCACCGCCGAACAGACCAATTTTACCACCTTTGGTATAGGGGGCGAGAAGGTCGATCACTTTGATGCCTGTTTCCAAGATCACAGATTCCGTGGCCTGCTCAGAAAATTCTGGAGCGTCCTGGTGGATGCTGCGTTTTTCTGTCTTGCCGAGAGGTTTGCCTTCATCCACGGGCTCGCCGACCACGTTCAAGATCCGGCCCAAAGTGGCACGGCCCACGGGAACAGTGATTGGACCGGCGGTGTCGGTCACCTCTTGACCGCGCACCAAACCTTCGGTCGCGTCCATAGCGATGGCACGAACTGTACCCTCGCCCA
>JADHLF010000020.1 GCA_016780825.1 Planktomarina sp.
GGGGGTAAGGCCGATATTGTGGATGTCGCTCGCCGTGCGGGCGTTTCGATTTCGACGGTGTCCCGCAGCTTCAATCACCCAAATTTGGTGAATCTTGCGACTCGTAAAAAGATTGAAAAATCCGTGAAGGCTTTGGGTTATATCCGCAATCGGGCGGCGCAGGCGATGCATGGGCGGCGCAGCGGCACGATTGGTTTGATCGTCCCAACCATTGATCATGCGATTTTTGCCGAGGTCATCCAAAGCTTTTCGGACGCGGTCGATCAGGCGGGTTTTACCCTGTTGATTGCCAGCCATGGATTCGATTTGGAGCGCGAGTATGCCGTGTTGCGAAAATTTCTCGAGCACCGGGTGGATGGGGTGGCACTGATTGGTCTGGATCACTGCGAACCAACCTTTCAACTCTTGGAGCAACAGTCGGTCCCGGTGATTTCTATTTGGAACTATGAAGAGGATAGCCGCATTTCCTGCGTTGGGGCTGCCAATCGCGAGGCGGGGCAGATGGCGGCAAAACATGTGCTCGATTTGGGGCACAGGCGGATTGCCTTGGTATTTCCCAAGACGGACGGCAATGATCGCGCAAGGGGGCGATTGGAGGGGGCTTTGGCGCAATTGCGGCGCCAAGAGGCTGAGCCGCCAGAGGCTTGGACCATACAGGCTCCTTACAATATCGCCGAGGCCAAGGAAGCCTGCGGCGCATTGTTTGACCTGCCGGAACGTCCCACGGCCCTTCTGTGCGGTAATGATGTGATCGCGCAGGGGGCAATTTATGCGGCAGTCCAGCGAGGGTTGCGGGTGCCAGAAGACCTGTCAGTTTTGGGGATCGGGGATTTCAAAGGCAGCAAAGAGATGGAGCCTGCTCTGACCACGATCCATTTCCCAGCCGAAGAGATTGGCGGCTTGGCTGGGCGCGAAATGTGCGGATTAATCGCTCAGTCGGAAGGGCGGAAAACCATGGGACAGATGGTGCGCCGGAAATGTCAGATCAGCTTGGCGGAGCGCGCGACCTGCTTGCCAGTTTCGCAGTCGCGCGCTTCTGACTATTGAAGCATTCCGCAAAAGAAAATGAATTTTTGCGAAAAAACCCGCCTCGCCCCTTCCAATGGGGGCTTATTGCGCTATCGTTCTTCAGGGAAGCCAAATAGAAGTTCGGCTCACTATCTGGGAGGATAACATGAAAAATCTAGGAATGAAGACGGCTATTGCTGCATTGACGGTGGCCTTTGCCGGCGAAGCGATTGCGACTGAGTGGAATGTTTCCGTATGGGGCAAGCGTCGCGCGTTTACCGAGCATGTTGAAAAATTGGCAGAATTGGTTTCGGCGAAAACCAATGGCGAATTCACCATGAATGTCAGCTACGGCGGTCTGTCAAAGAACCGCGAAAACCTCGATGGGATTTCGATTGGGGCCTTTGAAATGGCGCAATTTTGTGCTGGCTACCATCCTGATAAAAACCGCGTGGTGACTGTTTTGGAGCTGCCGTTCTTGGGGGTTGCCAATTTGGAGGAAGAAGTGGCGGTGAGCCATGCGGTCTATGCCCATCCGGCAGCGACCGAAGAGATGGCGCAATGGAATGCGCGTCTTCTTATGACCTCACCGATGCCTCAATATAATATCGTCGGCACTGGCGATCCGCGTTCGACCCTGGCTGATTTCGAAGGCATGCGCGTGCGGGCCACAGGCGGTCTGGGTCAGGCGTTCGCGGCGGTTGGCAGTGTGCCCACATCCGTGACAGCAACTGAAGCCTATCAAGCGATGGAATCGGGTGTTGTAGATACGGTGGCCTTCGCGCAGCACGCGCATTTGTCCTATGGTACAATCAACCGTGCCGATTGGTGGACCGAGAACCTAAACCCTGGCACTGTGAACTGCCCGGTTGTGGTTAACATCGACGCCTATGAAAGCCTCTCTGATGCGCACCGCGCGGTATTGGATGAATCCGTTGATGAATCGATTGCCTATTATCTCGAAAACTACGCCAAATTGTTGAAGCGTTGGGATGATGTTCTGGCCGAAAAAGGCGTTGAGAAAGTCACCATCAGCGAGTCTGAATTGGCAGCGTTCCGCGTCAAAGCGGCCGATCCAATCCGTGCAGCTTGGGTGGCGGAAATGGAAGCTCAGGGCATTCCTGGTCAAGAATTGTTTGACCTTGTGATGACCACTTTGGAAAACACCCGTAAGGGCAACTGATCCAAACGCACCTGCCCCTCTTCGCAAGGGGCAGGTGTTTTATATTTCGGCCCCGTCAATTTAACCCGAAAGCAACGCCATGGCTTCCTCCTCATCTGTTCTGCAAGACGATTCTTGGCTTAGCCGCGCGGATCGTGCGCTATTGCCAGTTGAGCGCGTCTTTGCATTATTCAGCGGGCTGGCGGTATTCTCCCTAATGTTTCTTGCCGCCTATTCTGTCACAGGTCGTAAATTCTTCAATCAACCCTTGAATGGTTACGTCGACTATATTGAGGCGGCCATGCCGGTGATTGCCTTTATGGGCGTCTCCTATGTGCAACGCTTCGGCGGCCATATTCGTATGGATATGATCATCTGCAAAATGCGTGGTCGGGTCCTCTGGGCGTTGGAGCTTCTGACGGTGGCCTTGGTTTTGGTGGTTATTTTGGCGCTGATCTGGGGATCCTGGGCGCATTTTGACCGCAGTTTTGATTTCACCAAACCTCTTTGGAGCCGCGACAGCTCGATTGATATCGGCATTCCAATGTGGCCGGCCAAACTTCTGGTGCCCGTCGCCTTCTCGCTTTTGGCGGTGCGGCTCGTCTTGCAGATCATTGGCTATGGCCGTGCATTGGTGCTCGGACTGGAGCATCCGGTGGCTGTGCCCTTGATCTTAACAATTGAAGAACAGGCCATGGCAGAAGCAGCCCATTTGGCGGAGCAAGAGTGATGGATCCTATTTCAATAGGTCTATGGACCACAGGCGGCATGCTGGTTTTGGTTTTAATCGGCATGCGGGTGGCTTTTGCGGCGGGTCTTGCCGGTTTTGTTGGCTTGTTTTGGCTGCGCTGGAACGGTTTTGACTATGACCCTGCAAAATTTGGCAAAGCACTCACCATCAGCGTGAAAATTGCCGGTCAAGTGCCACATTCGAAAATCGCCGCGCAGGCCTTGAGCCTTATTCCGACGTTCATCTTGATTGGTTATTTGGCCTATTATGCCAAGCTGACCACGGCGCTTTTTGAGGCCGCAAAACGTTGGATCGCTTGGGTGCCTGGCGGTCTTGCGGTCTCTACGGTCTTCGCGACAGCTGGTTTTGCGGCGGTTTCAGGCGCATCCGTGGCCACAGCGGCGGTTTTTGCGCGGATTGCGATTCCTGAGATGCTGAAAATTGGCTATAACAAGCAATTCGCCGCTGGCGTTGTGGCGGCTGGCGGGACTTTGGCGTCGCTTATACCGCCCTCTGCGATCTTGGTCATCTATGCGATCATCGTTGAGCAGGATGTGGGCAAGCTGCTGTTGGCGGGCTTTATTCCCGGTGCTTTTTCGGCTTTGATCTATGCCGGGCTTATCATCGGTATTGCCATGATCTTCAAAAACGTTGGCCCACCGGTGTCAGGCTTCACTTGGCGCGAGCGTTTTGCAGTGCTGCCACCCGCTTTGCCGATTGTTGCCGTCGTCGTGATCATCATCTTCTTTGTGTACAATCCGTTTGGCGATGCTTGGGGCACGCCGACAGAAGGCGGCGCCGTCGGTGCCTTTATCGTGTTTTTGATGGCACTCTATCGCGGCATGCGCTGGGCCCAGTTGAAAGATGCATTGCTGGAAACGGCCAAGTTGACCGTGATGATCTTTTCAATCATTTGGGGCGTGCTGATTTATGTAAGGTTCTTGGGATTTGCAGATCTTCCAGGGGTGTTTTCGGATTGGATCACCAGCCTGGATATGGCGCCTTTGCTTATTTTGATCTGCATCCTGTTGGCCTATGCGGTTTTGGGCATGTTCATGGATGCCATCGGTATGTTGCTTTTGACCCTGCCCGTGGTCTATCCGGCCGTCATGGCGCTCAATGGCGGTGAATATGTCACTGCGGCCGATAGCGCTTTTGGCATGAATGGCACGATGTGTGCCATTTGGTTTGGGATATTGGTGGTGAAAATGGCGGAGTTCTGTCTTATTACCCCGCCCATCGGGCTCAATTGCTTTGTGGTCGCTGGGGTGCGCGACGATTTAACGGTGCAGGATGTCTTCAAAGGCGTCACCCCCTTCTTCCTTGCCGATGGCGTCACAATCGCGCTTTTGGTCGCCTTTCCTGGAATTGTTCTTTGGCTGCCGTCCCTGGTGGGGTAGGGCGTCGAAATATCTCTTGCCTCTTTTGCTGGGGCATGAAACCCATTGCTTATGAGCGAGAAAATTGCGGATAGGCCAATTGTTGGCGCAGTGTGGATGGGGATGTCCGGCCTATGTTTCATCGGCGTTTATGTTGGCGTAAAATTGGTGGGCACACGCCTACCCGCCGCTGAGAGTGCCTTTCTGCGCTATGCTTTAGGCCTGGTGTTCTTGCTGCCGGTGCTGCGTGTTTTGATGCGTGAGGGGCTCACATGGCAGGTCATCAAACTTGGCGCCGGGCGCGCGTTTTTGCATACTTTTGCCGTGACACTTTGGTTCTACGCCATGGCCCGCATTCCCGTAGCGGAAGTCTCTGCCATGGGATATTTGACGCCAATCTTCGTCACATTAGGCGCGGTGGTCATCCTGGGGGAGCGTTTGGCGCTGCGCCGGGGGCTGGCGATTGTGGTGGCGATATTGGGCTTATTGGTCATCTTGCGGCCGGGCATTCGCGAGATCACACCCGGTCATATCGCCATGCTGGGCACAACCCTGTGTTTCGGGGTAAGCTACCTCATCGCCAAGCGCTTGACCGATTTGGCCAGCGCGGACATGGTCGTGGCGCTTTTATCCGTTGGTGTGACCATCGGGCTTATCCCTCTCACAATCCCGGTCTGGATCGCGCCCACAAGTTTTGAAGTCGGTATGCTCTTGGCGGTCGCCACATTTGCCGTTGCAGGGCATTACTCCATGACCTTTGCTTTTAGATCCGCCCCGCTGACGGTCACGCAGCCGGTGGGATTTTTGCAGTTGATTTGGTCAGTCGCCACCGGATATTTCCTTTTTGGCGAGCATATAGATGCTTTGGTTATTTTAGGCGGGACGATTATCATCGGGTCCGTGCTATATCTCACGCTGCGCGAGGCGCAGTTGAAGCGAAAACGAGAAAGAAAGACCCCCCTATGATCGATCCAAAACCCACCGCCAGCCACTTCATCAATGGCGCCTATGTTGAAGATACAGCCGGCGCCGCGATTGATGTGATCTACCCCGCAACGGGCGAGGTGATTGGTCGGGTGCATAGTGCGACACCGCAGATTGTGCAGGCCGCTCTTGCGGCGGCCAAGGCGGCCCAGCCAGCTTGGGCGGCGATGACTGGCACTGAGCGCGGCCGGATATTGCGCCGGGCGGCGGATATGATGCGCGCGCAGAACCGTTCCTTGTCCGAATTGGAAACCTATGACACCGGCAAGCCTTTGCAAGAAACTTTGGTGGCCGATGCCACCTCTGCGGCGGATGCTTTGGAGTATTTCGGGGGCCTGGCCGGGAGTCTCACTGGGGAGCATGTGCAATTTGGTGAGGATTTTATCTATACGATACGAGAGCCGCTCGGGGTCTGCGTTGGGATTGGCGCTTGGAATTACCCCACGCAAATTGCCGCTTGGAAAGGCGCGCCCGCTTTGGCCTGCGGCAACGCCATGGTCTTTAAGCCCTCTGAAACAACTCCGCTTTGCGCGTTGAAAGTTGCAGAAATTTTGCATGAGGCCGGTTTGCCGGCTGGGCTGTATAATGTGGTGCAGGGATTGGGCGATGTCGGGGCAGCCTTGGTGAGTGATCCTTTGGTAGATAAGGTCTCGCTCACAGGCTCGCTGCCCACAGGCCGGAAGGTCTATGCGGCCGCGGCAGAGGCTATGCGCCATGTGACCATGGAGCTGGGTGGAAAATCGCCACTGATCATCTTTGATGATGCCGAGCTGGAGGCTGCGGTCAGCGGTGCGATCTTGGCCAATTTTTATTCCTCTGGGCAGATTTGCTCAAATGGCACACGCGTCTTTGTGCAAAAGGGCATCAAGCCAGCCTTTCTCAAGCGCCTCTCCGAGCGCTTGGCCACAGCGGTTTTGGGAGATCCTATGGATGAGGCCACAAATTTCGGTCCCATGGTTTCAGAGCGACAGCGCGACATCGTCGAGGGGTTCATTGCCAAGGGCAAGGCGGAGGGGGCGCGGCTTGTCTGTGGCGGCACACGGCTGGATCGCCCAGGTTTTTGGCTGACACCGGCGGTATTTACCGATGTGACGGATCACATGACCATCGCAAGGGAAGAGATTTTCGGACCCGTGTTGTCCGTGCTGGAATTTGAGGATGAGGCCGAGGTCTTGGCGCGGGCCAATGATACGGACTATGGGCTGGCGGCCGGGGTCTTTACCCAAAACCTGCCGCGGGCACATCGGATGGTGAAGGCATTGCAGGCAGGGACCTGCTTTATCAATAGCTATAATGATGCCCCAGTTGAAGCGCCGTTTGGGGGCGTAAAACTCTCTGGTGTGGGCCGGGAGAACTCGAAGGCCGCGATCAATCATTATTCACAGCTGAAATCTGTCTATGTACGCCTGAGCCAATTGGAAGCGCCCTATTAACGTCAGGCTCAGGCAGGGCGTCGCTTCACCCCACTTGATAGGGCAGGATGCCGCGCAGATCAGGATCCACCTGCAAATTGCGCTCCAGCGGTGGCACCGAGCGTTGGTGGCAATTGCGGCGCTCACAGATTCGGCAGGAAATGCCAATGGGCTCCACCTGGGCATTGGCGCTGGTGTCCAGCCCGTCGGCATAGACCAAAGACCCCGCGTGGCGCATTTCGCATCCCAATCCAATGGCATAGCGCCGCACGGGGGCGCCCCATGCGCCGCCGGATTTGCTCACATCCCGCGCCAGGCAAAAATAGCGTTTCCCGTCGGGCGTCTCTGCCAGTTGCCGTAAGAACTGCCCTGGGGTTTCAAAGGCGCGATGCACATTCCAAAGCGGGCATGCGCCACCAAAGCGTGCGAATTGCAAAGAGGTGGCCGAATGGCGCTTGGTAATGGTGCCGGCTTGATCGACACGGACGAAAAAGAAGGGCAAGCCCTTTTGCCCGCTGCGTTGCAAGGTGGAGAGGCGATGGGCGACCTGCTCGATGCTGGCGCCAAACTTCCCGGCCAATTGTTCCAGATCATGTCGCAAATCCTGCGCTGCGGTCAAAAAGGCACCATAGGGCATGAGGCTTGCCCCGGCGTAGTAATTGGCCAAGCCCAGTTTGGCAATGTCGCGAGCGGCGGGTGAATGGAATTTGGCAAAGTCCAATGTGGCATCCAGCAGATCATTTTGTGTCAACAGGGCCAGTTGGATCAACAGCTGAAATGTGGCGGTTGCCTCGGGCAGATGTGCCGAAAGGGTCAAGATTTTGCTATCTGGCTCATAGCGGCGCAGGGCCGGACCCCCGCCGCGCCGCAGTGTCACGCCGTGGGCTTCAAGCCGCGCAATGGCATGGGCCTGGATGCTGCCTTTGGCATCCACGGCGAAGCGCTCCGCCGCGCGGTCCACGGCATCAATATAGTTGTCACAATAGTGGAAAAAATCTCGAACCTCTTCCCAAGGGCTCGACTGTAGGCGGCTGTCCGCGCGGCCGAGGGCTTCATCCAAAGACGCGAGCCGCTCATGGGTTTCGCGATAGGCCCGATGCAGCTGCAAGAAGGCGCGTGCCAACCCGGGGGCGTTGTTGGCGGTCATGCGGATATCGGCCAGATGCGGCGCATCGGCGCCAAAAATCGGATCTGTGGCCGCTTCGCGCATATCGCTGACCAGTCGCGCATTGTCGCCTGATACAAGTTCGGTGACGTCAAACCCGAAGACATCGGCCAAAGCCAAAATCACCGCCGCAGATACAGGGCGGTTGTTATTTTCCATTTGATTGAGATAGGGCAGGGAGACCTCGAGCCGCTCGGAAAATTCCCGCTGGGTGAGATCAACCTTGCGCCGCAATTCGCGCAGCTTTGTGCCGGCATAGAGTTTTTGTTTGGCCATAGGCACCGGTTAGCACACCTGGTTTGCAAACTCAACTTTGCGGGTTTGCGACTTCAAGGTCGCTGGTGCGTTTGATCACATAGGTGATGCTCAAAATGGACAGGCTGGTGGTGGCGAGCATAATCATCAGCAGAGGCAAAGCGCCGGTCCCGGGCACCAATATGGCCCCGGTGCCGATCGCGATCAATGCGCCGCCGCCGGTGTTGATGGTGCCGCCAATGCCCGAGGCGGAGCCGGCCAAATGTGGCCGAACGGACATCATGCCCGCGGTGGCGTTCGGCAAAACCATACCATTGCCGAGACCCATAAAGCAGACACAGCCAAAAAAGGAGATGGGTTGCGCATCGGTGAAGAGAAATAGGCTGATGCTCAAGACCAATCCCATGCTGGTAAAAATTGTGCCGATTAGCACCATGCGGTTGACTCCAAGTGTGCTTGAGAACCGCCCCGATATGCCATTTCCGACGATATAGCCCAGCGAGGGCGCGCCGAGGTAAAATCCTAAACTGGCCGGTGATAGGCCAAATATTTCACGGCCCACATAGGCACCGCCGCCCAGATAGGCGAAATATGCGCCGGCACTGAAGCTGGCCGTCAGACAATAGCCCCAAAAGCGCCGCGATTTGAGCAGTTCCGGATAGGCGCGAAACTGCGCGGCCATGGAGCTGGTTTGATGCAAATTAGTTTCACCCATATCTAAATAACTAAGGATAAATACAAAAATTCCAACGCCGAGCAGGAGCCAAAAACTCGCCACCCAACCAAACTGTGCCTCCAAGCCGCCGCCCATTGCCGGTCCAATGAGGGGTAAGATGGCCATGCCCATTGTGACGTATCCCAGAACGGACGCGGCTTGATCTTGGCTGCAGGTGTCGCGAATTGCCGCGCGGGACAGAACCAGGCCGGTGACCACAACCGCCTGCAGCAAGCGGCAAATCAGAAAAACCTCAAAGCTGGGGGCGATAATGCAGCCCAATGAGGCGCCGCAGAAAATGGCCAGGGCGACCATGACCACGGGTCGGCGTCCGTAGCGATCCGACAGCGGGCCAACAAAGAGCTGGAAGACCGCATTCATCGCCAAATATAGGCTCACAGAGAGCGTGGCGCTTGCGTAGCTGACATCAAACGTCTGTGCCATTGAGGGCAGCGAAGGCAGAAAGATGCTGAGGCCTAAGGCGCCGACCGCTGAGAGGCAAATCAGTGTGAAGATGCTGGGCGGTGTGGATTTATCCAAGAACTTGGAACGGGATTCCATACTCATGGTAAATCGCTAGCGTCGCTTGTCGGGCTTGTCTAGGCTATTTGCAATTATTCAAATATGCAGAATCTTGCCGCAAAATATTTGCAAATATTCCAAATTCGCCTTCGCTTTGTCGGCTGGGGAGGCTATGGTCGCGCAAAGAGGATCTGCCATGACGAATATTCTGAATGAATTACAAACCCGGCGTGACATTGCGCGAATGGGCGGCGGTCAACGCCGGATCGATGCGCAGCATGCGAAGGGAAAACTCACCGCGCGCGAGCGGATTGATTTGCTGCTCGATGATGGCAGTTTTGAAGAATTTGATATGTTCAAAGCTCACCGCTGTGTGGATTTCGGCATGCAAGAGCAAACCTACCCCGGAGATGGCGTGGTCACGGGCTGGGGCACGGTTAACGGGCGGATGGTCTATGTCTATAGCCAAGATTTCACGGTTTTTGGGGGCTCATTGTCAGAAACCCATGCCGAGAAAATTTGCAAGATCATGGATATGGCGATGCAAAATGGTGCGCCTGTGATTGGATTGAACGATTCCGGTGGCGCACGGATCCAAGAGGGCGTCGCCTCTCTGGCCGGTTACGCAGAGGTGTTTCAACGCAATGTCATGGCCTCGGGTGTGGTGCCACAGATCAGTGTGATCATGGGCCCCTGTGCCGGCGGTGCAGTCTATTCTCCGGCGATGACTGATTTCATTTTCATGGTCAAAGACAGCAGCTATATGTTTGTGACCGGCCCTGATGTGGTCAAGACTGTGACCAATGAGGTGGTAACTGCCGAAGAGTTGGGTGGAGCGGTCACCCATACCAAGAAATCATCGGTGGCGGATGGGGCCTTTGAAAACGATGTTGAGGCGCTGACGGAAGTCCGGCGCCTGGTGGATTTTTTGCCGCTCAACAATCGGGAAAAACCACCGGTTCGGCCGTTTTTTGACGATCCGCTGCGCCTGGAAAATAGCTTGGATACTTTGATTCCGGCCAATCCGAACCAGCCATATGACATGAAAGAGCTGATTCTCAAAATCGCTGATGAAAGCGATTTCTATGAGATCCAAGAGGAATTTGCTAAGAACATTCTCACCGGGTTTATCCGCATGGAAGGCTCCACCGTTGGGGTTGTGGCCAATCAGCCGACGGTTTTGGCCGGGTGTTTGGACATTGACGCCAGCCGCAAGGCCGCGCGGTTTGTCCGGTTCTGTGATGCCTTTGAAATCCCAATCCTCACCCTTGTCGACGTGCCCGGCTTTCTTCCCGGAACAGGGCAGGAATATGGTGGCGTGATCAAGCATGGGGCCAAACTCTTGTTTGCCTATGGCGAGGCCACGGTGCCAAAGGTGACGGTCATTACGCGCAAGGCCTATGGCGGCGCCTATGATGTGATGGCCTCCAAACATCTGCGCGGTGATTTCAACTACGCTTGGCCCACAGCGGAGATCGCCGTGATGGGCGCCAAAGGCGCGACAGAGATCATCCATCGTGCCGATCTGGGGGATGCTGAGAAGATTGCGCAGCACACGAAAGACTATGAAGAACGTTTCGCCAATCCTTTCGTCGCGGCTGAAAAAGGTTTCATCGACGAGGTGATCATGCCCGCTTCCACCCGTCGCCGGGTGTGCCGGGCATTTGCCAGTTTGCGGGGAAAATCCCTGAAGAACCCATGGAAAAAACATGACAACATTCCACTCTAAGGTCGAAGAGAGCCAATAATGGAAAAACACCGTGGGTTCCCCGGCCGTCTTCCGGGAACGGATGCGCAATTTACCATTCGACGCGCGAGCAAGAATGGCGCGACAAAAATTATCAGGCGCGAGCGCTATGCCGATCGTCGCCCCCCAGATCGCCGGGCGGATGAGGCGTTTCTGCGGGCTTTGATTGAGTATTTTGGGGACGCGCCATTTGAGCGGGGCAACCTTGATGGGGGCCGCCTGTCTTGGCTGTTTGAACGCGAAGTTGTGCCCGCGCAGGATGACTTTGATCCCGAATCCTATGTGGCCTTGCTGCGTGTGGATCTCAAAAAAGCGCAAGCGAGCTTTCCGCAAATTTTTGACGAAGGGTGGTCGGCGTGAATTTGCCGGGTGTCATAGGGTGTTTTGCGCGGCTTTGCGCCCAGTGCGTGCGAGGAGCCGGGTCTGCCCTTGGCCTAGGCTGCTGCGCTCGTCATACTCGAGTTGTTGGAGTTTCAAAATTCTTTGCATGGGTTTTGCAACCATATCGACCCTTTCTTTCCTCAACCGGTTCCGGCTTTGGCCAGGGCCGGTTCTTTTTTTCGCACAGCTCTTTTGCTTCGAGCCGCGCGCGCCGAAAAGGATTCCTCAATGTTTGATAAGATATTAATTGCCAACCGGGGCGAAATTGCCTGCCGTGTGATTAAAACAGCCAAGGCGATGGGGATCAAAACCGTTGCAATTTATTCTGATGCCGATGCCCAAGCGCTGCATGTGCAAATGGCGGATGAGGCGGTGCATATCGGCCCTTCGCCAGCGAATCAGTCTTACATCGTAATTGAAAAAGTCATGGATGCGATCCGGCAGACCGGGGCGCAAGCGGTGCATCCCGGTTATGGGTTCTTGTCGGAAAATCGCCTGTTTGCTGAGGCCTTGGAGGCGGAAGGCGTGGCTTTCATCGGCCCGCCTGCCTCTGCGATTGAAAGCATGGGAGATAAGATCACCTCGAAAAAATTGGCCAAAGAGGCCGGTGTGAGCACCGTTCCGGGCTATATGGGTCTGATTGCTGATGCAGATGAGGCGGTGAAAATCGCCCAAGAGGTGGGCTACCCGGTGATGCTCAAGGCCAGCGCTGGTGGGGGTGGCAAGGGCATGCGCATCGCATGGAACGATGCAGAGGCGCGCGAGGGGTTCCAATCGTCCAAGAATGAAGCGGCCAGCAGCTTTGGAGATGATCGGATTTTCATCGAAAAATTCGTCACCCAACCCCGGCATATCGAAATTCAGGTTCTGGCGGATGGCCATGGCAATTGCATCTATCTTAATGAGCGCGAATGTTCCATCCAAAGGCGCAACCAAAAAGTGATTGAGGAGGCCCCGAGCCCCTTTCTTACGCCCGAAGTGCGCAAGGCCATGGGCGCGCAATCTTGTGCTTTGGCCCAAGCGGTGGGCTACACCAGCGCGGGCACGGTGGAATTTATCGTCGACAGCGCGCAGAATTTCTACTTTCTCGAAATGAACACGCGCTTGCAGGTTGAGCATCCGGTGACGGAGTTGATCACTGGGGTGGATCTGGTGGAGCAGATGATCCGCGTTGCCAATGGCGAGGCGCTGTCTATCGCCCAAGAGGACGTGAAAATTAACGGTTGGGCCGTGGAAAGCCGCCTCTATGCAGAAGACCCTTATCGGGGATTTTTGCCCTCAATTGGCCGTTTGACACGGTATCGTCCGTCCGCTGAAAGCCGCAGTGCGACCGCGGCCGTCCGCAATGACACCGGCGTTTATGAAGGTGGAGAGATCTCCATGTTCTATGATCCGATGATTGCCAAGCTCTGCACCTGGGCACCAGATCGGCCGGCGGCCATCGCGCAGATGCGCAATGCGCTGGATGCCTTTGAGGTCGAGGGCATTGGTCACAACATTCCGTTCCTCTCTGCGGTCATGGATCACCCGAAATTTTGCGCCGGTAATATCACCACCGCCTTTATTGAGGAGGAATACCCAGACGGGTTTCACGGGGTTGATTTGCCGCAAGAGACTCTCAAAATTGTTGGCGCCTGCGCGGCGGCGATGTATCGTCTGGGCGAAATTCGTCGCACGAAAGTTTCTGGGCGCATGGACAATCACGAGCGCCGAGTGCGCGACGATTGGGTTGTTGGCCTTCAGGGCCATGAATTTCCCGTCACCATTGCAGCCGATCCCAATGGGTCCACCGTACATTTTGAAAGCGGCAGCCATAGGGTGGCCAGTGATTGGACACCGGGCAAGCCTCTGGCTTTGCTAAATGTGGATGGTGTTGATATCGCGTTGAAGGTTGAGAAATGCACAAGCGGCTTCCGCATCCGCTTCCGCGGGGCGGATATGCGCGTGACTGTACGCAGCCCGCGTCAGGCAGAGCTGGCCAAATTGATGCTCGAGAAAGTCGCGCCGGATACCTCTAAATTTTTACTTTGCCCGATGCCAGGCTTGATCGTCAAAGTCGATGTGGCAGTGGGCGATGAGGTACAAGAGGGACAAACGCTTTGCACGGTTGAGGCGATGAAAATGGAAAATATTCTGCGGGCTGAGAAAAAAGCTGTTGTCAGCAAAATTCATGCGGCGCCGGGGGACAGTCTGGCCGTGGATGCGATCATCATGGAGTTTGAGTGAGCTTGACCGTCTCAAGCCCGCAGGCGGTGCGGCCCTTGGGTCTTGCCATCTCATGCGGCGGCCCTCAGGGCTTGCGCATCTCGCGCTGCCGGATGGGCATTTTGTCGATCACCCGGCTCAATTCACGCATGTCCCAAGCAAAGGGTTTGCGCAGTTTTATTTTACCATCCTTGCCGATCAAAACCCAATTGAAGCCTTTGGGGTGCAAGGTCTTGCGCAGGGTGGATTTGGCTTTTGGGTCGGTATCGACCACAATCATGACGTCGCGTTCCTGCAACACGGCTATGTCAGCCTGCAAAAGCGCCATTTGCTGGGTGAAAGTGGGATCCAGCGGGCTATCGGCAAACACAACCCAGGGCCGCGCTGTCCAAATGACATCCGAAAGATCAACCTCTTTGGCGTCGAAAATATGGGTCGGATCGGAGCGCCAAATGTCCAAGGTCTCCCCGGCCAAGACGGGAGGGGCGATGGCCAGAAGCCCGAGCCATAAGTGGAACACTCTTTTCAACATACTATCTCCTTTACGGGTCAATATAGGCCCTTTGCAATTGCAAGCGAAGGGGGTGAACGAAAAATACCCGGGCATCGGCCCGTCGGATAAGGAGCGCGGAAAATGACAGATAAGACATCTTGGAGCGAAATTGCTGGCAAAGAGCTGCGCGGCAAGCCATTGGAGTCTTTGACCTGGGATACGCTCGAAGGCATCAAGGTGCAACCGCTCTATACAGCTGAGGACGTGGCAGGCTTGGCGCATATGGGCAGCGTGCCGGGACAAGAGCCCTATACGCGCGGTGTCAAAGCCACCATGTATGCGGGCCGGCCCTGGACCATTCGGCAATATGCTGGATTTTCCACAGCTGAGGAGTCGAATGCCTTTTACCGTCAAGGGCTGGCGGCTGGGCAGCAGGGGGTTTCGGTGGCCTTCGATTTGGCCACGCATCGGGGCTATGACAGCGATCATCCACGCGTTGTAGGAGATGTGGGCAAAGCCGGGGTGGCGATTGACAGCGTCGAGGATATGAAAATCCTCTTTGACGGCATTCCTCTGGATAAGATTTCCGTCTCCATGACGATGAATGGCGCCGTGATCCCGGTTTTGGCGTCCTTCATCGTGGCCGGTGAAGAGCAAGGCGTCAGCCGTGCGGCCCTTTCGGGCACCATCCAAAATGACATTCTCAAAGAATTCATGGTGCGCAATACCTATATTTACCCTCCTGAGGCCTCCATGCGTATTGTGGCCGATATTATCGAATTTACCGCCCGTGATATGCCAAAGTTCAACTCCATTTCGATCAGCGGTTACCACATGCAAGAGGCCGGCGCGAATTTGGTGCAGGAATTGGCCTATACCATTGCAGATGGGCGGGAATATGTGCGCGCGGCGATTGCGCGGGGGATGGATGTGGACGCCTTTGCCGGGCGGCTGTCGTTTTTCTTTGCCATTGGCATGAATTTCTTTATGGAAGCGGCGAAATTGCGGGCGGCCAGGGTGCTTTGGCATCGGGTTATGGCGGAATTTGATCCGAAAAATCCCAAATCCAGCATGCTGCGGACCCATTGCCAGACTTCCGGCGTCAGTCTGCAAGAGCAAGATCCTTATAACAACATCGTGCGCACGGCATTTGAAGCGATGTCCGCGGTGCTGGGCGGCACGCAGTCGCTGCACACCAACAGTTTTGATGAGGCCATCGCCCTGCCAACGGAAACCTCGGCGCGCATCGCCCGCAATACACAGCTCATTTTGCAAGAAGAAACTGGGGTGACCTATGTGGTTGATCCGCTGGCGGGCTCTTACTATGTGGAAAAACTCACGGCTGATCTAATTGATGAGGCCTGGGCGCTGATCGAAGAGGTTGAGGCGATGGGCGGTATGACCAAAGCCGTGGCCAGCGGTCTGCCCAAGCTTAAAATTGAAGAAAGTGCCGCGCGGCGTCAGGCGATGATTGATCGCGGGGAAGAGGTGATTGTCGGGGTCAACAAATATACCACTGACAAACAACCCGACATTGAAGTGCGCGACATTGATAACAATCAGGTGCGTGAGGCACAGGTCGCGAAACTGCACGCCATCCGCGCCAGCCGCGATCAAGCGGTCTGCGATGCCGCCCTCCTCGAGCTTGGACGGCGCTGCGTTGAAGGGGGCAATCTCTTAGAAGCGGCTGTTGAAGCGGCGCGTCACCGGGCGACGGTGGGGGAAATTTCATTGGCGATGGAGGGCACATTTGGTCGACATCGCGCGGAGGTGAAGACATTGGCTGGCGTATATGGATCTGCCTATGAGGGCGACGAAAATTTTGAGGCAATTCAGAAATCTGTGGAAAAATTCGCCCAAGAAGAGGGGCGCAGACCTCGGATGCTGGTGGTGAAAATGGGGCAAGATGGCCATGATCGTGGTGCCAAAGTGATTGCCACGGCCTTTGCCGATATCGGCTTTGATGTGGACGTCGGACCCCTGTTTCAAACCCCTGAGGAGGCGGCGCAGGATGCGGTGGACAATGATGTGCATGTGGTCGGTATTTCCAGCCAAGCGGCAGGTCACAAAACCTTGGCGCCCAAATTGGTGGAGGCATTGAAGGCCGCAGATGCGCAGGAAATTATCGTGGTCTGTGGCGGGGTTATTCCTCAGCAGGACTATGATTTCCTTAAGGCCGCTGGGGTTGCGGCGATCTTTGGTCCGGGCACAAATATTCCGGATGCGGCACAGAATGTTTTGGATTTGATCCGAAAGGCGCGCGCCTAAAGCGCGGCAGAGGGGGATGCTATGTTAAGATTGGATCATATCGCAGTGGCGGGAGAAACCCGGGAGGCGGCAACGCAACTCATTCAAAATTGCTTGCAGGTTGCGCCACTTGCGGCCGGTCAGCACCCTTATTTCTCAACGCATAACCATCTTTGGGGCATGGGAGAGGCCTGCTATCTGGAATCCATCGCTATTGATCCGGAGGCACCCTCTCTGCCCTATCCGCGGTGGTTTGGTTTGGACCGCTTTTCCGGTCCGCCCCGCATTGCCAGTTGGATTTTGGCAACCGACAATATCCAAGCGAGCCTCGCCCGGCTGAGCCCAGAGTTTGGAACGCCGGTGCGGCTTGAGCGTGGCGCCTATACTTGGGATATTTCTGTCTCAGATACGGGAGACTTGCCATTTGGTGGCTACGGGCCGGCATTGATCGAGTGGCAACCGCCGGCCCATCCTTGCCAGAATTTGCCCGACAGCGGCTGCCGTCTGATCTCTTTGCACGTTCAACACCCGCAAGCCGATCAAATGCAGGCGCTTTTGGCAGAGCTTATCGATGATGAACGGATTTTCTTTTCAACTGGCACTGCGCAGATTTCCGCTGAAATTCAAACGGATCACGGTAAGGTTGCTCTAAAATAGGGGCTTTGCCCTTTCGTCTTTCGCGCGCAGAGCCTAAAGTGCCCCCATGTCTATTTGGACCCGCATCACCGCTGCGCTTGCCGCCCTTGCCAAGGGCGAAGGGCTTTCAGCAGTTTTCGAGAAGCTGCGCAGCCCGCCGGAGAAATCCGTCGGCTTTACCATCGCTGTCATCGCATTAAGCGCAAAGATGGCCAAAGCCGATGGCAGCGTCACCCGTGCGGAGGTGCTGGCGTTTCGGGAAGTTTTTCATATTCCCACCGCCGAGGAGAGCAGTGCGGCCAAAGTGTTTAATCTCGCGCGCCAGGATGTGGCCGGATTTGAAACCTATGCTCACCAAATCAAGTCTATGTTCGGTGCAAGGATGGATATCCTGGAAGACTTGCTCGAGGGATTGTTTCACATAGCCACAGCAGATGGATCTTATCATGCGCAAGAGGATGCGTTTTTGAGCCGAGTTTCCGATATTTTCGGCCTGTCTGCGCGGAGCTTTCGCGTGATCAAAGCCCGTTACGTCAAGGGCGCGACCGCCGATCCTTTCGATGTTTTGGGCGTGGCGCCTGGCGCAAGCTTTGAAGAGATACGTTTGGCATGGCGGGCACTCGTGAAAAAGAATCACCCCGACCAGTTGGTGGCGCGCGGCGTTCCGCGCGAGGCCGTAAAATTGGCCGAAGCACGTCTGGTGGCGATCAATAAGGCTTGGGAAGAATTGGCAAAGGTCCAAGCCTAAACACCGCGCACCCCTGGGCGTGAGACATCTTCTAAGTCAATCGCATATCGGTGCGAAGCTTTGCATTCAGGGAAGCGGCCAAAGAATTGAGCCGGGCTTCGGCCACCTCGCCAAACAATGGCGCGGCCTCTGCCGTGAGCGTGAGGGACAGTGTTTTTGTCTTTGCTGACCAATGGAGCTGGGCGGTCTCATCGTCGGGATCGGCCCAGAGCATCGCGCCGAGGCGCATGGCTTTGCCTAAGATTTCTGCCTGTTTCTGGCTGGCCTCATCCAGAAGCGTCAAAAGCTCTTCAAACCGGGTGCCTTCGCGACTGTTTCGGTAGCGATGCAGCAATGCCAAGCCGAGAAAAATCCGCTCCTCATGACTAAGCCCGCCCAAATTGGCACGGGTGGCATATTCGAAGCACACCTCCGCACGAAAATCAGGATGGGCGCGCCAGCTCACATCATGCAGCAAACACGCCGCGCGCACCAGCCGCGCGCGACTGGGGGGGAGCTTGGAAAAGAGCGGTGAGATGAACTTGTGCAGCCGCATACCAAAGCCCGGCAGCCGCGCATCCTTGCGCTCGGCGAAATGGCAGCTTTCGATCAAAGGGTCGCGGTCGCGCATCGCTTGCGGCATCTGTTCATAAAGAAGCCCCTCTCTAATCCCATAGCTTGAGATGGCGATGTCATGGGGTTTGAACCGCTTGAGGAGGCCTTTGAGAATTTCTGCCGCGATTGGCACAAGTGCCATTCGGCTTTGTGAAACGCTAATGGTCGGGCTCAGCGCTTCGAGATCACAGTCGTCGATATAGCGCAAAGTGGCCTTCACATCGCGCGGGGTCATTTGATATTCGTGCATCACATGCAGCGGGTATCCGCGCCTATGCATATCAATACGCGCCAGCGCCCGCCAAGATCCCCCAACCAAAAAGAGCCGATCAGACTGCGGTCCCATTTGATCGCGCAGCCGATCTAATGTTTCTGTGATCGCCGCCTTACGTCCCTTTTTGCCGCCCCGGATATTGATCAGCTTCAACGGCGCCAGCGGAGAGGTCACTCTTTTGCCCACTTGCCCATCAGCAATCTCAGCCAATTCCATCGAACCGCCGCCCATATCGCAGACGAGGCCGTAAGAGCCCGGCCAGCCCAGCAAGACCCCCTGCGCCGCCAGTCGGGCTTCTTCCTCGCCATTGATGACGTGGATTTTCAACCCCGTTTCGCTTTGGACCTGCGCGACGAAATCAGCACCATCGCTGGCCTCACGCACAGCGGCGGTGGCGACAGCGGTGAGTCTCGGCAGGCCGATGCCTTTGGCAATGGTGCAAAATCGACGCAAGGCAGAGAGGGCGCGCAGGCGCCCATTGGGATTGAGTTTGCCACTTTCGGCCAAGCCTGCGCCGAGCGCGCACATGACTTTTTCATTGAAAAAATAGGCGGGCGAGCGGGCGGCGCCGTCAAAAACCACCAAGCGCACCGAGTTTGAGCCAATATCAACCACCCCGACGCGTGACAGATCGCGGGCCTTGGGGTTGTCAAATAAAGGCCGTTCAAACGGGTCCCATTTTTCAGAGGGTTTTACCAGGTCGTCCATTTGGGCTCCCGCGGGTTTCCGCAATTGTCTTTGACCTCAGCCTAGGCGATTCGTCCGAGACTTCAAAGAGTGGTTAGGAATCATCGGTATGGGTGAGCTTCGGCACATCTTGCGCCCCGGCACTTCCACGCCCCGAGAGCGAGGGGTTCTCCATGAAAAACCGGTGGCAACTGAAGGCGAAGCTGCCATCTGGCCAAGTGGCTCTTTCATAGCTGCCATTGGGTTGCATCACCCAAGATTGGGCAACATCGGCCATATTGGCCGCCATGATCTGGCTGACAATCTGTGCCTTTACGGTTTCATTGTGAATTTCAACCAATGTTTCAACCCGGCGGTGTAAATTGCGGTCCATCCAATCGGCAGAGGAGATATAAACCCGCGCCTTTGGGCTGGTCAAACTATGGCCATTGCCAAAGCAAACGATTCGGGAATGTTCTAAGAACCGGCCAATCACAGATTTCACGCGGATATTTTCGGAAAGCCCAGCAACCCCCGGTCGCAGGCCACAAATCCCGCGAATGACGAGGCTGATTTTCACCCCCGCCTGTCCCGCGGCATAGAGTGCATCGATCACTTCTGCATCAATCAGCGAATTTAACTTGACCCAAATGGCCGCAGGCTTGCCTGCCTTGGCGTGTTCGGCCTCCGCCGCGATGCATTTTAAAAGAGTGGTTTTCAAAGTCAGTGGCGAAATGGAGATATTTTCAAGAGTTTCGGGCTGTGCATATCCCGACAGATAGTTGAACACTTTTGTGGCATCTCTTCCCAAAGCCGCATCGCAGGTGAACAGGCTTACATCGGTGTAAATCCTTGCAGTGATCGGGTGATAATTGCCGGTGCCATAATGGGTATAGGTGACCAACTGTTTGCCTTCGCGCCGCACGATGGTGCTGATTTTCGCATGGGTTTTAAGGTTCATAAAACCATAGACCACATGCGCCCCGGCCCGCTCTAAACGGCGGGATTGGCGGATATTGGCGGCCTCATCAAAGCGGGCTTTCAGCTCGACCAATGCGGTCACTGATTTCCCATCTTCGGCGGCTTCGCACAATGCCTCTACAATGGGTGAGCGTTTTGATGTGCGGTAAAGTGTTTGCTTGATGGCCAAGACGTTGGGATCTCGCGCCGCTTGTTGCAACAAGCGCACGACCATATCAAAAGTCTCATAGGGGTGCTGCAGCAGCATATCTTTGTTGCGAATTGCGGCAAACATGTCGCCGTCATGATCGGTGACTCGCTCGGGCACGCGCGGTGTGAAATTTGGCCAGAGCAGGTCGGGTCGGTCTTCAATGACCAATTCTTTCAGATCGGGAAGACCCAACATGCCGTCCACTTCGATCACCTCGGTATTGGTGACGGAAAATTCAACCATAATGTCATTGCGCAGTGCCTTGGGGGCATTTGCGCTGATTTTCAGGCGAATGACTTCGCCGCGCCGCCTGCGTTTGAGCGCAACTTCAAATTCACGCACCAGATCTTCGGCCTCATCTTCGACTTCCAAGTCACTGTCGCGCAGGACTGAGAAACTGCAATGGCCTTTGAGCGCATAGCCTGGGAACAATTGTTCCAAATGCATCAAGATCAGCTGCTCGAGCGGAAGATAGCGATACCCTTCGCCGGGAAGCACCACAAAGCGGTCAATTTGCTGCGGTATGGGCACCAAGGCGCGCAGGCTGCGCTTGTCCGTTTTGCGCTCAAGCTGCAACGCGAGGGCAAAGCCCGCATTGGGAATAAAGGGAAAGGGATGGGCCGGATCAATCGCCAGTGGCGAGACCACGGGAAAGACATTGGACAAGAAATGTTGCAGAAGATAGGCGTGATCCTCTTTCGCCTCTGCTGCGGTCAAAATATGGATATCTTGGGCCGCCATTTCATTGCGCAGATTGGCAAGAACCGCTTGCTGTTTGCGCATCAAATCACGCGCTTCGCTGTCGATGAGCTCCAATTGCTCGGGAATGCTACGCCCATCAATACCGGGCGTGATGTTACCTGCACGCGCCAATTCGCGCAGACCGGCGACGCGCACAGAATAAAATTCGTCCAAATTGGTGGCGGAAATCGACAAGAAGCGCAGGCGTTCGAGCAAAGGCACGCTGAGGTTATCCACCTCTTCCAAAACCCGCCAGTTAAACGCCAACCATGACAGCTCGCGGTTCAAAAACCGATCGGGCCCGGTGATATCCAGCGCGCAATTTTGCGCTGCGGGGAAGTCACTGTGTAGAAAGTCAGCCGGGTGTGTCATGATGTGTCCTATATCCAGGGCAGTAATTTATAACTCTTGAACGCAAATTGTAAGGGGCGCGCCCTTGGCGGCCACCCCTGCCATCACCTTGGCGGCCATGGCCCGGGTGATCGGGCGCTTGGTGGACATGCTCTGACGGTCCAATTCAGCGACAATATCACTGGCCGCATCAAAACTACGATCCATGTTTTTCAAGATATATGCCAGGACCGCCGGCGTCGGCGAGAGCTGGCGATCCATGAAGGATTTGAGCAAGACCGCGTGCAGCAGGGCATCATCTGGGCGGTCTATTTTGGCGCAGCTTGTGCCTTCAAGACGACTAAGCAGGTCCGCCAGCTGGAACCCGGCTTGTCGCATGGCAATATTGGAGGCCATAAGCAGCAGCCCGCCACTCGATTGGAGCTGATTGTGTAGGTGAAACAGACGGGTTTCCGCAGGCAAAATGCCCGCCACTTGCTCAAGGTTGTCCACCACAACCCGCGCGCCGGCCTCTGGCGGCGCAAATTCGCGCAGGGGATCAATTTTAAGGGCCTTCTGTTCGGTGGCCCAAATCTCCAGAAGATGGGTTTTGCCGCAGGCTTTGGGCCCTAGGAGGATCAACTTGCCCTGCGGCCAAATGGCAGGGTTCTCCAGCTGCGCCACCGCCTGTTGGTTGGCTTCAGATACGAAAAACGCATCGCGCTCTCGGGTCACTTTAATCGGCAGTCTAAAGCTCAGTTGCTCACTCATCTTTGGGGTCCGAGTGGCTCAATCCGCAGTATAAGAGCCCCGCCTTATATTGTTGCATCAAAAACCGCGCGACAACGCCGATCATTGCGGCCACAGGCACGGCAACCAACATGCCAACAAAGCCGAACAGGCTGCCGAAAACGGAAAGGGCGAAAATCAACCAGACCGGATGCAATCCTACAGAATTGCCCACAAGTTTCGGCGTCAGAACATTCCCTTCTAAGATCTGCCCGAGCATGAAAATAATGCCAATCACGCCAATGGACATCCAATCGCCCCAAAATTGGAACAGCGCCAAACCCAGCGCCAGACCTCCGCCCACCAAGGCGCCGACATAGGGGATGAAAGAGATCAGCCCGGCGACAAATCCGACAACAATGCCGTAGTTTAGCCCGGCCAGCATCAAGGCAATGCCGTAATAAAGCCCCTGAATAAAGCAGACCGTGCCTTGTCCGCGGATGAAGGAGGCAAGGGTGGCGTCTATCTCGCGGCCCAATCTGCGCACATTCTCCAGGTGGTCACGCGGGATCAACTCGTCAATTTTTGCCACCAAATTGTCCCAATCGAGCAACAAGTAAAACGCAACAACCGGCACAACCACGATCAACACCACTATATTGACGATGGAATTGAGCGAGGAGGCCAGACCGTTGACCAAAGCGCCACCGCGCGCCTGAATGGTCTCGCCCAGCCCTGTCAAAGATTGTCTAATCGTGCTGTTGTCATCGAGAAGATCTGGAAAGCGGGAGGTCAAAAAGGTCCAGAGATCGGCGGCAATTTGAGGGGCTGTGTTAAATAAGGAAATAGCCTGCTGTACGAGCAACGGCACGATGAGCAGCATGGCGAGGACAAAGACGAAAATTGCCGCCAAGGTGATGACACCTGTGGCAAGCAGGCGGGACAGACCCCAGCGCTCCATGCGATCGGCAATCGGGTCGAGCAGGTAAGCAATGGCCCCACCCAAAATAAAGGGCAGCAAGGTGTCGCCTAAAAACCAAAGCACCAGGCCCAAAATGACCGCGGCAACTCCCCAATAGCGCAACTGTAAAGACACTGGTAAGGCCATGGTCCATCTCCCTTTGCCGTTCAACTTGCGTATTGTAGCCCAGCTTGCAAGAGGGGGAAGGGAAATATCGCGACCTAGGAGGCAGTTTCGACCGCTTTCGCTTGTGACGCTCGCGGGGGGGCATTAAACTGCCCAGTGAAATCAACTGGAGTGTTCGATGCGCCTAAGTCGCTACTTTTTGCCCGTCCTGAAAGAAAACCCCGCCGAGGCGCAGATTGTCTCGCATCGCTTGATGCTGCGTGCTGGGATGATCAAGCAATCTGCCGCGGGCATATATTCTTGGTTGCCGCTTGGCTTGAAGGTGCTCAAAAATATTGAAACCATCGTGCATGAAGAGCAGGCAAAAGCCGGTCACTTGGCGATGTTGATGCCAACCATTCAATCAGCAGATCTTTGGCGAGAATCAGGGCGCTATGACGATTATGGCGAGGAGATGCTGCGCGTCAAAGACCGCCACGGACGCGATATGCTGTTTACCCCCACAGCTGAGGAGCTGATCACAGATATTTTTCGAGGTCATGTCACGTCTTATAAGGATATGCCCCTGACCATGTATCAAATCCAATGGAAGTTCCGCGATGAGCGGCGCCCAAGGTTCGGTGTGATGCGGGGCCGCGAATTCTATATGAAAGATGGGTATAATTTCGATCTGACAAAAGAAGATGCGATGCATGCCTATAACCGCCATTTGGTCAGCTACCTGCGCACATATGAGCGCATGGGCCTGCAAGCCATCCCCATGCGTGCGGATAGCGGCCCAATCGGTGGTGATGACACGCATGAATTTTTGGTTCTGGCCGAGACAGGCGAGAGCGAAGTCTTCTACGACAGCGCAGTGACAGATCTGACCTTTGGTGATCGTGACATCAATTATGATGACAAAGCGCAGTGTCAGGCGATCATGGAAGAGTTTACGACCAAATACGCCCGCACCGATGAAACCCACGATGAGGCGCTTTTCGCCCAGGTGCCGCAAGAACGCCGCAAAGTGGCACGCGGGATTGAAGTGGGGCAGATCTTTTACTTTGGCACAAAATATTCCGAAGCCATGGGCGCTACGGTTCAGGACGGGGACGGCAAACAGGTGCCTGTGCATATGGGCAGCCATGGCATTGGCGTGAGCCGTCTGGTTGGGGCCATTATTGAAGCCAGCCATGACGACAAAGGCATCATTTGGCCAGAGGGCGTCACCCCATTTCATTGCGGCATTGTGAATCTCAAGCAAGGCGATGCTGAGGCGGATGCCGCCTGTGAGGATCTTTACCACCAATTGACCAAAGCGGGACTTGAACCGCTTTATGACGACCGCAATGAGCGCGCCGGCGGCAAATTTGCCACGATGGATCTTATCGGCTTGCCCTGGCGCCTAACGGTTGGACCAAGGGGTTTGAAAAACGGTGTGGTTGAACTGACCTGCCGCAAAACCGGCGAGAGTGAAGAATTGACGCCTGAGGCCGCGATTGCGAAAGTTATTGCACAATATATTTGACCCCAAGCGCGCATGAGGCGCAGAAAGCGGCAAAGCCCATGAGGCAAAAGCTAAGGACGACGGCCCAAAGGCCCGCCACCGCGAGGTGCCCATGACACGCGCCGCGCCCTTTGCTGCTTTTGAATTCCTGATTGCTTGGCGCTATCTTCGGGCCAAACGCGCCGAAGGGGGCGTCAGTGCGATGACCTGGATCAGCTTGATTGGCATCGCCCTGGCTGTGGCCGCTTTGATCATTGTGCTGGCCGTGCGCAGCGGCTTTCGCACGGAATTTGTCGATGCAATTTTGGGCGCCAATGCGCATGTGACGGTCTTTGAGCAGCGTTTCGATGGCGCAAGTGGCAGTTTCGATTATCGGATTGAGGCCTTCGACGCATTGGCAGCCCAAGTGCAGGCGGTGCCCGGGGTCACCCGTGCCGCGCCGTTGATACGCGGGCAGGTCATGGGCACGGCAAACGATCAAAATCACGGGGTAATGGTTTTCGGCATCACGCTTGAGAATCTAAAAACCATCCCCAACGTGGCGAACTCCGAACGCAGCCAAGGAGATATTGATGATTTTTCCCAAGGGGTGGCGATTGGCTCGGGCGTGGCCAAGGCGCTGCGCTTGTCGATTGGGGATCGGATCAAATTGATCTCGCCAAATGGCGTGCGGACGGCCTTTGGCACAAGCCCGCGAGTCAAGTCTTATACGGTTTCTTACATCTTCACCGCTGGGCATTACAACATTGACCAAACCCGCCTTTATCTGTCCTTTGACGAGGCGCAGAGTTTTTTCAACAAAGAAGGCTTCGCCGATCAAATTGAGGTTTTTGTTGACACGCCCGAGCAAGCGGAAGTCATGGCGCAAAAGTTACGCGAAGTGGTGGGAGAGGCCGCTGTGGTGGAAACCTGGCGCGATTACGCGGGAGGATTTCTGCGGGCCTTGGCCATTGAAGACAATGTGATGTTGGTCATCATGATCGTACTGATCTTGCTGTCCACTATGAATATCATCTCCGGCTTGATCATGCTGGTTAAAAATAAGGGCCGCGATATCGGCATTCTGCGAACCATTGGACTGAGCGAAGGCACGGTGTTGCGGGTGTTCTTCCTGTGCGGCGCGGGAATTGGTTTGGTTGGCACGCTTTTAGGTGTCATTTTTGGCGTGATCTTTGTGTTAAATATTGATGCGATTTTCAGTCTGGTGAATTACCTGTCTGGCGGGCAAGTCTGGGATCCCTCAATCCGGGGCATCTACCATTTGCCCTCAGAGCTGCGCGGTGTGGATGTGCTCAAAGCTGTGGGCATTTCGCTGTTTTTGTCCTTTTTTATCACGATTTTCCCGGCAAGGCGGGCGGCAAGGATGAATCCGGTGGAGGCTTTGCGCAATGAGTGAGCCGATGTTGACGCTGACGGGGATTTGTAAATCCTACAATCCGGGGCAAGCCAATGAGGTGACGGTGCTGCAGTCCTGTGATTTGACGCTGATGCGGGGGGAGGTGGCCGCGCTGGTGGCGCCATCAGGTTCGGGAAAGTCGACATTGCTGCATATTGCCGGCTTGCTGGACACCGCCGACAGCGGTCGGTTGCAGATCGCGGGGCGCGACATGTCACGCGCCGATGATCGGCTGCGGACGGATTTGCGGCGCATGGAAATTGGATTTGTCTATCAATTTCATCATCTGCTCCCTGAGTTTACAGCGGCAGAAAACATTATGTTGCCGCAGCAGGCAGCTGGCAAAGCGGCCGGTCCGGCCTGCAAACGCGCGCTGGAGCTCTTGGATCAAACGGGTTTGGCAGAGCGTGCCGATCACAGGCCAAGTGAATTGTCCGGCGGGGAGCAGCAAAGGGTTGCCTTTTGCCGTGCGCTGGCCAATGCACCGAAACTTCTGCTGGCCGATGAGCCAACTGGAAATCTTGACCCGGAAACCTCTGATCATGTGTTTGATGTCTTGATGGGTCTCGTGCGCAGCACTGGTATGGCGGCGTTGATTGCCACGCATAATATGGAGCTGGCTGGCCGGATGGATCGGCAGGTGCGGCTGAGCAAGGGGCAAATTGTCTGAATATTGTGTTGATTAACCGGACAAAGCCTGATTTTTTCCCACAACTATGACCCTTAGAACTGTTTGAATTGGAAATCCTATGCCGCGCTGCTCTGTCTTGGAAATTGAAACTGCCAGTAAACTGGCGCTAGAAGCGTTTGGCGCGAAAGAATGGATTGCCGCCTCGGTGGCGCGGGCCGTCGCCGATGCGGAGACTCATGGCAATGTGATTTGCGGGCTCTATTACCTTGAGAGCTATTGCCGCCAATTGGCCACGGGCCGAGTGAGCGGTTCGGTGGATCCAAAGGTGACGGCCTCCCGGCCGGGCTCGATCTTGTCGGACGCGAGCTTTGGCTTTGCACAGCCGGCCTTTGAGGCCGCCTTGCCCATGGCGGTGGCTGCGGCGCGGGAGAATGGCACGGCCTCTCTTGCTGTGGCGCATGCGCATACATGCACCTCTTTGGGATATTTCACCGCGCAACTGGCCGCTGAGGGTTTGATGGCGATTGGTTTTACCAACGCCAGCCCGGTCGTGGCCCCTCCGGGGGGCAACCAAAAAGTGATTGGCACCAATCCAATCGCCATGTCAGTGCCAGATGGCAAGGGTGGTCTCGCGGTGCATTTTGACTTTTCCACCTCCGCTGTGGCGCTGGGCAAGATCACCATGGCGAAGGCGGCTGGAGAGGAGATTCCTTTAGGCTGGGCTGTGGATGCGCAGGGTGTGCCAACAACCAATCCAGAGGCAGCGCTGGGCGGAGCTTTGGTCTCGGCCGGTGGCTATAAGGGCTGGGGTTTTGGCATATTGGCCGAGCTTCTGGCTGCGGGGATGACGGGTTCGGTCAACTCCTTGGATGTGGGTGGTTTGAAATTGCCGGACGGCCCGCCCCATGGATTGGGGCAGTTTTATCTCATTTTGGACCCAACGACGCATCATGATGGCTTTGACGACCGTTTGGCGCGGCTTGCAGATGCGGTGGCTTTACAGGCGGGTGCGCGGCTGCCGGGCAGTGCCCGCAGCCCTATGGCCGACGTTGCTGTGCCAGATGCGCTCTGGGATTTGGTCACGCGGCTGGGGAAGGGTCCACACGAGACCCTGTGACTTAGGCTTTTTGCGTCAGCAAGACTCCCGTGGCCATCAAAAGCAATCCGCTGAGACGGGTCCAGGACAGTGGGATTTGCTGCGCGCCAAACAGTCCGAAATGATCAATCGTTGCCGCGGAAATCAATTGGCCGATGAGCACAAAGAAAATGGCATTGCCAACGCCAAACTTGGGGGCAATTGCGGTTATGGACAGCACATAAAACGCCAGCAAGACCCCTGCGGCGAACAGATGTCTTGGCGCAGTCGCGAGTTTGACCAGAGCGCTGGGCCCTTGGGTCACGGCCACCAGACTGGCCGTGAGCAAGCCCACAGCGATCAACACCACCCCGGCGAGCATGGGCGCGCCAAGAGACCGGCCCAGGGCCGCATTCATTGCAGCCAAGACCGGTATCCCAATTCCTGCCGCAAGCATTGTAATCGCATAGATTGGCATAGAGTGCGGTCCTCTTTCTGGAGTCTAAAGATCAAGCTCTTCAACAAATTTGGCATTGGCTTGGATATATTCAAACCGTTTTTCGGGCTTTTTGCCCATCAACCGTTCAATGAGATCTCCGGTCTCGCCCGGCGTGTCCTCATCGACGGTGACGCGGATCAATTTGCGCGTCGCCGGGTCCATTGTGGTTTCTTTGAGATCCTTGGCATCCATTTCGCCCAGACCCTTGAAGCGGCTGACGTCAGTTTTGCCCTTACCGCCCAATCCTTTGGCAAGCCAAAGATCTTTCTCTGCCTCATCTAGGCAATACACGCGCTTGGCGCCCTGCGTTAGGCGAAACAGCGGCGGGCAGGCCAGATAAAGATGGCCGGCATCAATCAAAGGCCGCATTTGTGAGAAAAAGAACGTCATGAGAAGACTGGCGATATGGGCCCCATCGACATCCGCATCGGTCATAATGATAACCTTTTCATAGCGCAGATCATCAATATTGAATTTCGTGCCAATTCCAACGCCCAGCGCTTCGCAAAGGTCGCTGATCTCAGCATTCGAGCCAAGTTTATTTGACGCGGCACCCAAGACGTTGAGGATTTTTCCCTTGAGGGGCAAAAGCGCTTGGTTGACGCGATTGCGTGCGCCTTTGCCTGAGCCGCCGGCGCTGTCGCCTTCAACGATGAATAATTCTGTGCCCTCACGGGTTTTTGAGGTGCAATCGGTGAGTTTTCCCGGCAGGCGCAGTTTCTTGGTGGCAGATTTGCGCTGCGTCTCTTTTTCCTGCCGGCGGCGCAGGCGCTCTTCGGCGCGCAGAACCAAGAAATCGAGGATTGCGCCGGCGGATTTCGTATCGGCCGCGAGCCAATTGTCGAAGCGGTCACGCACGGAATTTTCGACCAAGCGCTGGGCTTCAACAGTGGCCAAACGATCTTTTGTTTGGCCGACGAATTCAGGCTCGCTGATGAAACAAGAGACCAGCGCGCACCCGCCGGTTGTCAGGTCGTCGCGGGTGATATTGCTGGCTTTGCGGTTGTTGACCAACTCGCCATAGGCTTTGATGCCTTTTAAGATTGCGGCCCAGAACCCGCTTTCGTGAGTGCCGCCTTCCGGTGTCGGCACGGTGTTGCAATAGGATTGGATGAAGCCATCCCGTGAGGGTGTCCAATTGACCGCCCATTCGACCTTTCCAGGCACATTGAAGCGCTCTTGAAATTCCACGGTGCCGGCAAAAGGGGCCTCGGCATAGGTGCTGGCTTTGCCCAGGGTTTCGACAAGATAGTCCGACAGACCGCCAGGGAAATGGAAGGTCGCTTCGCGGGGCGTTTCGCCATCATCAATATGAGTTTTCCACCGAATTTCGACGCCGGAAAATAGATAGGCCTTGGAACGAATAGAGGCAAAGAGGCGCGCCGGTTTGAATCGATGCTTGCCAAAAATCTGTTCATCCGCATGGAAGGTGACCGAGGTGCCACGGCGATTGGGGGCGGCGCCTATTTTGGCAATTGGACCCAGCGGGATGCCACGGGCAAAGCGCTGCTCATAGAGCTCGCGATTGCGGGCAACCTCGACCACCATGGAATCGGAGAGCGCATTGACCACAGAGGCACCCACGCCATGCAGGCCACCGGATGTTTGATAGGCTTTACCAGAAAATTTACCACCCGCATGTAGGGTGCATAGGATCACCTCAAGGGCGGATTTATCGGGAAACTTCGGATGGGGGTCAACAGGAATACCGCGGCCATTGTCGCGGATGGTGACGGAATAATCTGCGTGCAGCTCAACTTCGATGCGATTGGCATGGCCCGCCACCGCCTCATCCATTGAGTTGTCCAGAACCTCAGCCACCAGATGGTGCAAGGCCCGCTCATCGGTGCCGCCGATATACATGCCAGGCCGCTTGCGCACCGGTTCGAGACCCTCCAACACCTCAATGGAGGAGGCGTCATAATCCGTATGTGCGGCCGAAGATAATAGGTCACTTGCCATTGGGCTGCTCTTTCTTTGATTGACGGTATTCATGGCAGAAGTTGCCGGGCAAGAAAAGGCCTGGCGGGCGGGGCAACCCACATTCCTTGCCGATTTCACCACTGGTCAGGCCGTCGGCTTCTGCTTATGAGGAAGATATGAAAAAGAGTTCTGCGATCATCTTGGAAGCGCGATCGGTGTTGATCTTGGGACTGCCTTTGGTTGGCAGCCAAATTGCACAATTTGCCGTGCATACAACCGACACTTTGATGCTGGGCTGGTATTCTGTTCTGGCGCTGGCGCAGGTGACTTTGGGTGCCCAGGTTTTGTTCATCGCCTTTATTGCAACCTCGGGGTTTGCTTTCGCAATTTTGCCAATGGTGGCCAAATCTATGGCGGAGAAGGATTCGCAATCCGCCAGGCGGGCCACGCGCATGGGGCTTTGGGTGTCGACCTTGGCGGCGGCTTTGTTGTTTTTGCCGATGTGGTATGCCCGCCCTCTGCTCGAGGCAATGGGGCAGGATCCGACAGTGGCGCAGGGCGCGCAGGAGTATCTCCGCATCGCCGGTTTTGGCCTATGGCCCGCATTGTGGGGATTGGTGCTGCGCAGTTATCTTTCGGCGCTGGAACATGCAGGGATCGTGCTTTGGGTGTCCCTCTTTGTTTTGGTGGCCAATGCGCTGATCAACTATGCCTTGATATTTGGCAATTGGGGTCTGCCGGAATTGGGGCTACAAGGCGCGGCGATTGCTTCGGTCATAGCGCAAACGCTCGCCCTGCTCGGATTTGTGATCTATATTCAGCGCAATTTCCCCGAGCAACAGATGTTTGCCCGCTTCTGGCGATTTGATGGCAGCGCGGCCCTCGCGGTTGCCTGGCTTGCTGTGCCTATCTCAGCCACGGCCCTGGCCGAAAGTGGATTGTTTGCGGCCTCCGCCTTTATGATGGGCTGGCTTGGGCATTTGGAGCTGGCGGCCCATGGTATCGTGTTGCAGCTGGCGGCGTTGAGTTTCATGGTGCATATGGGATTGTCGCAAGCCGGCACCGTGCGCGCGGGCAAGGCCTTTGCTGTGCAGGATTGGCCGTCGGTCCGGCGCACAGCTAGGGTGACAATGGGCTTGTCGAGCGTTGCAGCCATTGTGGTGATCGTCGTGTTCTTGATGACCCCGGAGGTTTTGATCCGTGCCTTTTTGGACGCTCAGGATCCATTGGCCGATGAAATCCTGCGCATTGGCACGCTCTTGTTGATGCTTGCGGCCTTGTTCCAATTTGTCGATGCCGCACAGGTTGTGGCCCTGAGCCTGCTGCGCGGGTTGCAAGACACCAAAGTGCCCATGTGGATTGCCGCAATATCCTATTGGGTGATCGGTCTCCCTATCAGCTATATTCTGGGGTTTTGGTACGGGTTCCAAGAAGCGGGCATATGGATGGGTCTGGTCGCCGGACTTGGCTTTGCCGCGCTCTTACTCTGGCTGCGGTTTTACCGCCTGGCGGGGCGACCCAACTAACGCTGCGCGCGCCCAAGATGGGAGCCCTTGGTTTAATTTTAAACTGCAACTGCGTGTCTAGAGTGAGGGGTTGTGAAGCATTTTAGCTGCTTCGAGTTGCGATGCTTTGGAAATCAAAGGCAAGTAGGCGCCGCATTGGACGACTGATGCGCAACATAAAAAGTGATCTTCCCATTCGCGACTACAACGAAGTTGTAAGAAACTCGGTCGAAGTACAAATCACCCCCGTAAATTGGCATCATTGGCGCAAGCCTGCAAGCTTTCTCTCCGAAGTTATAATGGACTTCTGCTCCATACATCATTGCTGCGGATCGCATCATTCCAAGCACCATGCAAATCCAGAGGGCCACTAGTACAATGACTTTTACGCGTTTTGATGATGCTAATAAGTCCCCGTGGGCCTTGAGATCAGCTTCTCTGCTATCTGACATCGCACTAGGGACATATAAGAGACCGAGCATTATGGACAAACTGAATACCAACATCGTGGTTGGTGTGGCCCTGATTGCTTGGCTCCCGAAATCGAAAAACATAAAATACAGAAATACTACGGTTAGGGCCCACCGTATTATGACAAAAGATTTGCGATATGAGCGGCCCGCATGAACTGCGTTATTCATACGGCGCTGCAGTCTAGCAACGGACGGGTGTCGCAATCCTCCTGTTCTTTTCCACCCAAAATAAAATTTACAAATCAAGAAATTTAGGGAGAAAAATAAGCCATTAGTTAATACATACAGTACCTTAAACCATGAAAGAGCGACCACCCCAACGAAAGAAACCTGTCCTAAAAGGTGTGTGATTGAGGAGTGGTTAAACGAGGTTACGATAACTGGAGGTAAGCCTAGAGCGACCCCTAAAATGTACGCACTTCCAGCGCCGATGTATAATATTACGGCTGCGATACTGTATTTGAAAACATCGTGGATACGTAAATTGGAAGTGGCGACCGATAACTGAAAGCTCTCGATTATATAGCGCAACATGTTATTAATTATTGTCAAAAGCATCATCTTCTCAGCTCTAAGAAGGTGGGCGTTTCATCCCTATCTAATATTAATTGAAATTTATCAGAAGTTTCAGTTGTGTCGATGGATGCCAGTCACCTGCTAGACGTGATTGTTGTCAGTGCCCGCTTTAGCTGCGGTTTTACCGCCTGGCGGGGCGTGTGGCCTAGGGTTTGTTCATGATCCGCTCGGCCTTTTTGCGGCTCAGGATTGTTCGCAAATCATGCATGGACAGCAACAATTGATCTGTTACCCGCTCTAGGTCTGCATCGCTGGCTTTGGATTGCGCCCATTGTGCGGTCAGATTGAGGTGATCAACGGTCCGCAAAATGTCATCGATTTCACGCTCTTCTAGCACGGTTTTGCGCTCTTGCATCCAGTCTGCGATCAACTTGGTCTCTTCATCGGTCAGGACAGTATCGCCCTGCGGCTTCACAGTCTCGTTGCGGATGTTGATCACGGCGATTTGGTGCAATTCCAGCCGATTTTGCCGATTTTGTTCCGGCATCTTGAACAGAGTCGCGCCATTTTCGCGAATTCTAAAGAAATACCTCGGTAGGGACGTGTCCATGGTTTTAACTCAAATTAGATTAGGTTTTCACAAAATTCTTTGATTCTCGTACAGGCTTCCAACAGCTCGGCATCTGACGTGGCATAGCTCACGCGGAAATTTGGGGACAGGCCAAAGGCGGCGCCAAAGACCACTGCGACGCCGGTTTGCTCAAGAAGTTCGGTGGCGAAGGCCTCATCATCAGTAATGACAGCGCCGCCTGGCGTCTGTTTTCCGATGAGGGCAGCGATTGAGGGGTAGACATAGAAGGCACCTTCCGGGGTGGGGCAGGTAATTCCCTTGGTCTCATTGAGTATTTTGACAACCAAATCGCGCCGCCGGCTGAAAGAGGCATTGTTATCCGTTAAAAACGCCTGTGGACCGTTCAAGGCCTCGACAGCGGCCCATTGGCTGATGGTGCAGGGGTTGGATGTGGATTGTGATTGAACCTTGCGCATGGCGGCGATCAGGGGCTCGGGGCCGGCGGCATAGCCAATCCGCCATCCGGTCATCGCATAGGCTTTTGATACACCGTTGCAGGTCAGCGTGCGCGGATAGAGCGCTGGCTCTACTTCGGCAGGCGTGCAAAATTTAAAATCATCATAGGCCAGATGCTCATACATATCATCGGTCATCACCCAGACATGGGGATGGCGCAAAAGAACATCGGTTAGCGCCTTCAGCTCGTCCCAACTATATCCCGCTCCGGTCGGGTTTGAGGGGGAATTGAAAATGAACCATTTGGTTTTGGGGGTTAGGGCGGCTTCGAGCTGCGCGGGAGTGAGTTTGTAATTGGTCGCGGGTGACGTTGGCGCAATCACCGGGGTGCCGCCGGCCAAAAGCACCATGTCGGGATAAGATACCCAATAGGGCGCGGGAATAACCACCTCATCGCCCGCATTCAATGTCGCGATCAGCGCATTATAGAGGGTCTGCTTGCCGCCGTTTCCAACGGTCACTTGCGCCGGGCTAAAGGTCAGAGAATTTTCGCGCAGGAACTTGGCGCAAATCGCCTGTTTGAGTTCGGGCATTCCATCCGGTGCGGTGTATTTGGTTTTGCCCTCGGCAATGGCCTTAACCGCCGCGGCTTTGATATGGTCTGGGGTATCAAAATCCGGCTCGCCCGCTGCAAGTGCGATCACGTCACGCCCTGCCGCCTTTAATTCCGCCGCCTTGGTTGATATAGCAATGGTGGGAGAGGGTTTCACCCGCTCAAGCGCGGTGGATAAAATGGACATGGCGGCCTCATTATGCGTGTGCTCCCAAGAGTCTAGATAGATGTGCGTGGCGCCGCAAGGCGAAGTAATTGGCAAAAGGAAAAAGATTATGGACCATGATTCTGATGCGGACCTTGACTGGTACGGCCCCGATGCAGCCACGTTTGGAGATCGCGTTCTGGGGGCGCGGGAAAAAGCTGGTATGACCCAGGCACAATTGTCACGCCGTCTTGGCATCAAATTGGCCACTTTGCAGGCCTGGGAAGAGGATCGTTCCGAGCCGAGGGCCAACAAATTGCAAATGTTGACAGGAATGCTCAATGTGTCTTTGCCTTGGCTTTTGAGCGGTGAAGGGATCGGGCCGGAAGAGCCGAACACGGCGCCGCTCTCCGAAGATGTCCAAGCAATTTTAATCGAAATGCGCGCAATAAAAACGGATATGAACCGCACCGCCGATCGGCTGAGCAAATTGGAAAAACAATTAAGGTTGGCGATGAAATGAGTGAGCTGCCGGATCATCGGATCAAACGCCTGAAAATGCGTTCAATGCGCCGTGGAATAAAAGAAATGGACCTTATTTTAAGCCATTTTGCCCAAACCGCCTTGGCGCAAATGTCTGACGAAGAGCTGGTGAAATACGATTTGTTGCTGGCAGAAAATGATCACGATCTTTACTCTTGGGTGACCGGAACAGCTGCAACGCCCCCAGAATTTGCCCCGCTGATCACCCAAATCGTCGCGGGGTTGCAGGTTCCACGCGATTAACGCCAGCTCGTTTAGATAATATTCGCGAATTTCCTCAATACTGCGGACCGAAGCAGTGTGAGAGGCGATCAATGAGTGGTGAATTTGAAACGAGCAAGAGTTTTATGACCCATTACTTGGAGAGTTTGGCTTTGGTCGAGCGGCTCCATCGTTTGTTGTTGGATGTGATCAAAGATGAATTTGAGCGGGTTGGGGTGATTGAGATCAACCCGGTGCAGGCTTTGCTCGTATTCAACATCGGCGACAATGAGGTCACCGCGGGCGAATTAAAGAGCCGCGGATATTATCAGGGCTCAAATGTCAGTTACAATCTGAAAAAATTGGTGGGCATGGGCTATATGCACCATGAACGCTGCCGGGCCGACCGGCGGTCTGTGCGCGTGAGATTGACCGATAAGGGGCAACATATTCGCGAGCTTGTGCATGTATTGTTCGAGGGTCACGCCGCCGCGTTGCAATCGGAGGGGGTTTTGCACGGCACCGGGGTTGAGGATATCAATGGGGCGCTGCGGCGGATGGAGCAGTATTGGGGCAAACAGATTCGGTTTATTTACTGATCCAGTTGGCTCATGCTCAAAAACTCCAATTCGCGAAGTAATTTGCGGCTCATGGCGCGCTCATAATCTTCAAAGCCTATGGCAACTTCGGAAAACGCTCCTGGTCCAGCCAGCACGCGATGCGAAAAATAGGCGGTCAATTCGGCAATGGAGAGTTCCGCGTGGGACAGCCGGGAGGAGGCATCAACGCCGATGATCAATGCGTTGATGACGATATCTCCGATGGTCTCAGGGCCGTTGACGTGATGCGGTTCGGGACCTGTGTTGTTTTTTCCATCGCCCGAAATATCCAAGGTGCGCTTCCAGCACTCCGGCTGCTGGCTGAGAAACCCAGCTCCAACCTCTATGGCTCGACCCAAAGCGGTGGTTGGTGGGGCTTGGCTGCGGGTGGTGGATTGCAGCCGCTCCGACACAGCGGCGAGGCGTGACGGGCTTGTGATATCCGTCCAGGGGATGAGAACGCGCTGATAGTCCTGACCGCTCCATTCAAAAACTAAAATCCGAACCGGTGCATTGGGCAGGCGCATCAGACTGGCACGGACATCCTCACTGAGCAAGGCGGCGGCCAGACCTTGCAGTTGCAATTGATATTCAACCTCATCGACAGATCCCGACACATCGAGACCCAGGGCCAAGGCCTGGCGGCAGGCGGCGTCAGCGCCGGCGGAGCTCGTGACCCAAAGTACAAAAGAGAGGGCCGTCAGAGCTTTGCAGAGGAGACGCCTCACCAATGACCGATGTTTTCCATACTCGCCCAGGGTTCCGCCACAGGCAGGTTGTCGCCCTCTTGCAAGAGCTCAATCGAGATATTGTCTGGGCTGCGCACAAACGCCATGCGGCCCTCGCGCGGCGGGCGATTGATCGTGATGCCATTGTCCATGAGATGCTGGCAGGTGGCATATATATCTTTCACCTCATAGGCCAAATGTCCAAAATGCCGGCTGTCTGACGGCAGCCCCGCATCACCATCCCAGTTGTAGGTCAGTTCAACAGGACATTCCGATTGGCCAGGAGGCGCCATGAAAACCAGGGTGAAACGTCCAGCTTCATTATCCCACCGGCGCGTTTCCTCGAGCCCCAAGAGGGCAAAAAAAGCGATAGAGGCGTCTAAATCGGCCACACGGACCATTGTATGAAGATATTTCATTTGCATTTCCCTTTATATAGTAGGTTCATCCTTCAGATTACTCCATATATAGTGTGAAGGGAATCGCTCCAGATGGGGTTAACTAAGGGGATAGTGATGCTGCTGACGCCAGAACAACAAGAAGAAATTGACCAGCTGCGATCAAATCCCCAGCTGACCCTGCGGGCCGTCGCGCCAGGGATGGAGGATCATCTGTACCGAGCAAAGCCCGTATTGGATCACGGGTTTGTGCGGGTGATCGACTATATGGGCGATGATGCGGCCATCTGCCAAGCCGCGCGGGTCAGCTATGGCAAGGGAACAAAATCCGTACAAAACGATGCGGGCCTCATACGTTACTTGATGCGCCACTGGCATTCCACGCCTTTCGAGATGTGTGAAATCAAACTGCATGTGAAATTGCCGGTCTTCGTCGCGCGCCAATGGATTCGTCACCGGACTGCCAATGTGAATGAGTATTCGGCGCGCTATTCGATTCTGGATCGGGAGTTTTACATTCCAGAACCGGACTCTCTGGCCGCGCAATCGGTGGTGAACAACCAGGGCCGTGGTCAGGTTTTGCAAGGGGCCGAGGCGGCGCGGGTTTTGGAGATTTTGAAATCGGACAGCAACCGCGCCTATGACAATTATGAGTCGATGATCTCCGATGAGGGGCAGGATGGTTTGGCGCGTGAATTGGCTCGCATGAACCTACCTGCCAATATTTACACGCAATGGTATTGGAAAGTTGATCTGCATAATCTGTTTCATTTCCTGCGTCTTCGGGCCGACTCCCATGCGCAATATGAAATCCGGGTCTATGCCGAGGCGATTTGTGAGATGGTGCGTGACTGGGTGCCGGCAGCCTATGGCGCTTTTGAGGATTATCGTTTGGGCGGCGCGGTGCTCTCTGCAAAATCGGTTGACTGTTTGAAGCGTATGCTGGCCGGCGAGCCTGTCACGCAGGAAGAGTCAGGGATGAGCAAGGGTGAATGGCGAGAATTTGAAGCGGTGATCGGCCGCTAGACCCCAAGACCGTGGCACAAAAGTAGACAGGTTGGGCGCGGCCCAAATTTTGGCGGATCATTGTCCGCTGAGGCTGCGGCAGTGCGCGTTTATTCGGCGTTGCTCAATTCACCAGCCATTTGACGCCCATCGCGTCCCTCGACCAGCTCATAGTTGATTTTTTGGTTGTCAGCCAAGCTTGTCATTCCAGCGCGTTCGACTGCTGAAATATGGACAAACACGTCATTCCCTCCACCTTCTGGCTCAATGAACCCGAAACCTTTTGTGGTGTTGAACCATTTTACTGTGCCCAAAGGCATATCATATTCTCCCAAGTCATA
>JADHLF010000021.1 GCA_016780825.1 Planktomarina sp.
GGGGAGAGATTTGTAAATACCGCAATATCAGGTGTCAGGCTGCGGGCCAGTTCAAGCTGATAGGAGGATAATTCCAGCACGATCACATCTCCATCTTCGGCCGGCTGCAGATCCAAAGCCCCGCGGCCAATATTTCCCGCCAACTGGCTGCGCCGCCCGGCCACCTCAAGCAAATGATGGATCAGGGCGCTGGTGGTGGATTTGCCATTTGAACCGGTCACCGCGATCACCTTGGGCGCCATGTCAAAGCCTGTCCAAGACTGCGTCGCAAAGGAGCGAAAGAATAGGCCGATGTCATTGTCGAGAGGAATGCCAAGCTGCATCGCGAGAGCAATGGCTGGATGCGGCTTGGGATAGAGATGCGCAATCCCCGGCGAGGTGATGAGCATATCTATGCCCTCAAGCCCGCCCCGCAGCGGATCAATGCAGCTGAGGCCCGCTGCCTCGGCCCGTTGCCGCCCTGCCTCGCCATCGTCCCAGCACAGCACATCTGCGCCGCCCGCCACCAAAGCCTGCGCGGCGATCAGGCCAGAGCGGCCCATTCCAAGCACAAAGACCCGGCGCCCATGCATGCCCTGAACTGCTATCATTTTATGCTCTCCAATGGGCCCGCGGCCCTGATCTCAATTTACCGGACTTTCAATGTCGCCAGGCCAATCATGGCCAAGACAATGGCGATGATCCAGAAGCGGATCACGATTTGGCTTTCCGCATAGCCTTTTTTCTCAAAATGATGGTGGATCGGCGCCATGAGAAACACCCGCCGGCCGGTGCGTTTGAACCAAAACACCTGGATGATGACACTCAAGGCCTCGGCCACAAACACCCCGCCGATGATCGCCCACACAATCTCATGTTTGGTCAAAACGGCAATAGCGCCCAGCGCCCCACCGAGCGAGAGGCTGCCCGTATCGCCCATGAATATTGCAGCAGGGGGGGCATTATACCATAAAAAGCCCAAGCCTCCGCCAATCAACGCCATGCAGAAAATCAACAGCTCGCCCGTTCCGGGCACATAGTGCACGTCAAGATATTGGGTAAAATCAACTCGGCCCACCGCATAGGCCAAGACGCCGAGCGCTGCCGCGGCAATCATCACGGGCATAACGGCCAAACCATCCAAACCATCGGTGAGGTTGACGGCATTGGCCGTTCCAACAATCACGATCATAGCAAAGGGAAAAAACAATAGGCCAAATGGCACCAATGTGTCTTTCAGGACCGGCACAGCCACCTGCAAGCGCAGGCCTTCGGGATGCAGCTGCGCGGCCACCAGCGCGGCGATCAGCGCAATCACAAACCCCAATCCGAGACGGACCCGACCCGAGACCCCGGCAGAGGTTTGCTTTGAGACTTTGGCATAGTCATCGGCAAAGCCAATCGCGCCAAAGCCAATCGTGACAAAAAGCACAACCCAGATATGCATATTATCCAGTCGCGCCCAGAGCAGAGTTGAGACCACCAAGGCCCCGAGAATGAGCGCGCCCCCCATCGTCGGCGTGCCCGCTTTGGATTGATGCCCCTCTGGCCCATCAGATCGGATCGGTTGTCCGCGCCCCTGACGGCGGCGCAAGAGGTTGATCAACGGCTTGCCGAACACAAAGCCAAAGAGCAGAGATGTCAAAAATGCCCCACCGGCGCGAAAGGTGATATAGCGAAAAAGATTAAAGAAATCGCCGCCATCCGACAGCAATGTCAGCCAATAAACCATCCAAATTCCCCTTACACCTACGGTTGTGAGCGATGCCCTAAATTACGGATTAGGTCAACAATCATTGAAACTTTACTGCCCAAGGAACCTTTGACCAAAACCCGGTCTCCCGGTGCAATCAACTCTCCCAAGCCCGAGGCCAGCTCTTGCGCCTCTGGCACCCAACGGCCGCGGAGTGCGGTGGGCAAAGCATCATAACAGGCGCGCATGCGTGGTCCGACGCAATGCACCACATCTACAGTTAACAAATGGTTATTGACAGCCAGCTGCGCGTGACTGCGCTCCTCTTCCTGCCCCAGCTCCAACATATCACCCAAAATCGCAACTCGCCGCGGCCCGCGCCCGATCTGCTCTTGCGGATCAGAGGCCGCCAACACCTCCAAGGCCGCCGCCATAGAGGCCGGGTTGGCATTATAGGCATCATCAATCAGCTCGAAATAGGCATTGGTATCTGCGGGATCCAAGCTGATCCTCTCGCGCCGCCCACGCCCCGCCGGCGGTTGCCAGCGGAACAGATCGACGGCCGCTCGTGTCGGATCGCCCGACAGAGCCTCCACCGCCGCCAAAACGCCCATAGCATTCACCGCAAAATGCCGCCCCAATGTGTTCAAACGCAGCACCGCGGGCACGCCGCGCAGGCGCGCTTGAATAACTGTCACATCGTGATGCATCTCCAGCGCCGTCAGGCGAAAGGCCTCCGCCGTCTCGCCAAATCCCACAATTGTCGCCCCTTTGGCCAAGGCGGCTTGCACAAGGATGTCAATCGTCGGCACATCGGCCGGCAAAATCGCCGCGCCTCCAGGCATCAAGCCGGCCAAGACATCGGCCTTCTCACGCGCAATACCCTCGAGGCTTTCAAAGGCTTCCATATGCGCCGGGGCCACGGTGATGATCATGGCCACATGCGGCTGCACCATCTTGCTCAAAGGCGCAATTTCGCCGGGATGATTCATGCCGATCTCAAAAATGGCAAATTGTGTATCCGCCGGCATGCGCGCCAGGCTCAGCGGCACGCCCCAATGGTTGTTATAACTGGCCACCGAGGCATGTGTCCGCCCCTGAAACTCAAGCACCGTGCGCAGCATCTCCTTGGTCGAGGTTTTGCCCACAGATCCGGTCACCGCCAAAACTTTCGCCCCGCAGCGCGCCCGCGCCGCCCGGCCCAAGTCAATCAGGGCCTGCAAGACATCCGGTACAATCAGCAGCGGCGCAGTCTCAGGCACCCCATCCGGGCGCCGCTCCACCAGAGCAGCCGCCGCCCCCCTCTCAAGGGCCTGCGCCACAAAATCATGACCATCACGCGCCGCTTTCAAGGCCACAAAAAGATCCCCAGGCTGCAATGTCCGCGTGTCAATCGACACCCCATGGGCATCCCATGCTGCCGCAGAATATCCGCCCGTTGCCGTTTGAGCCTCAAAAGCAGTCCATAGGGCCATTACGCAAAATCCTCCAAAGCAGCCACAGAGATACTCGCCTGTTCTACGTCATCAAAAGGTAAAACATCTTCTCCTATTATTTGACCTGTTTCATGTCCCTTACCGGCAATCAGCAAACAATCGCCGGCTTGCAACCCATCGACCCCAACCAAAATCGCTTCGGCCCGATCGCCGACCTCTTCGGCCTCGCGCGCGCCCGCCAAAACCATCGCGCGAATGGCGGCGGGATCTTCACTGCGTGGATTATCATCGGTGACAATCACCCGGTCCGCATGCGCCGCAGCCGCCTGCCCCATTAAGACCCGCTTGCTCGGATCTCGGTCTCCACCGGCGCCGAGAACCACCACCAGCCGCCCCCTCACATGCGGCCGCAAGGCTTGCAGAGCCGTTGAGACGGCATCGGGCGTATGGGCGTAATCGACATAAACAGACGCCCCATTGGCGCGCGTGGCGGCCAATTCCATACGCCCGCGCACTGGCCTCACAGTTTTCAACGCAGAAAACACCGCTTCCGCCTCGCCACCCGCAGCCAGAACCATGCCCGCCGCCAGGAGCAGGTTTTCCCCTTGGAACCCGCCAACCAAAGGCAATTTGACCTGATATCTTGCATCCTGAAAGGCGCATAAGATCTCTTGACCGGTGGCCTCAAATGTTTGCCCTAATATTTGCAAATCCGCCGCGCTGCGACCGACGGTCAGACAGCTTTGTCCGCGCTGGCGGCACGCGTCATAAAGCACCAGTCCTTTGCCATCATCAATATTGATGACAGCCCAGCCCTGCGGCCCTAAAACGCGGTCAAACAGGCCTGATTTTGCGGCAAAATACGCCTCAAATGTGGCATGGTAATCCAGATGATCTTGCGTGAAATTGGTAAAGCCTGCGACCGTCAAAACCACCCCATCCAAACGCTTTTGCTCCAATCCGTGGCTTGAAGCCTCCATCGCGCCATGGGTCACGCCCGCGGCGGCGGCCTGAGCTAAGACCCGGTGCAGGGTGATGGGCTCCGGGGTGGTATGGTTCAAGGGCGCGCTCCACGCCCCCTGCACCCCGGTTGTGCCCAAGTTGATCGCCGAAAACCCCAATTCGGTCCAAATTTGCCGGCAAAAACTGGCCACAGAGGTTTTGCCATTGGTGCCCGTCACCGCCACCATCACCTCCGGCTGCGCGCCAAAGAACAAAGCCGAAGCCGCCGAAAGCGCCTGACGCGGATCATCAACAACGCAGATCTCTGCCGCGTGCTCTGGACAGGCTTTAGAAATCAACGCTGCCCCCTTTGGGTCCGTTAGAATCGCTGTCGCCCCTTGGCACAGGGCATATGGGGCAAATTCAGCCCCATGGCTGCGACTCCCCGGCAGAGCGGCAAAAAGAAACCCAGTCCGCACATCCCGGCTGTCAACCGCCAGGCCTTGAATTTCAAGTTGAGACGCCCGCGCCGTGGTCAGACCTAAATTTGCAAGGGTTTTGCTTTTGGTCGCCATCCACCGGCTCGCTTTCTAAAAATCAATTGTTGGCCAATGTTAAACCATTTTGCACAGTGGGTTCAATCTCTGGAGCGAGGCCCAGCAATGGGGCAACGCGCCGGATAATTTCAGCGGCCACGGGTACAGCGGTCGCACCCGCCGTCCGGCGTGGCTCAGGACCGGTGCGGTCTTCGGGCTCATCCAGCGTCACGATCAATACATATCGCGGATCGGTGCTTGGAAAGAAACTGGCGAAAGTCGCCAGAACTTTGTCCTTATAATAGCCACCTTGCGGGCTCGGCTTATCGGCCGTTCCGGTTTTTCCAGCCACAGAATACCCTGGAACATCGCCCATCTTAGCGGTGCCCTCTGTCACCACACGCCGCATCATGCTGCGCAGGTGCCGAGACGTTTTTTCAGAAATAATGCGCGCGCCACGCGGCGCGGCCGGTTGTTTCAACACCGTCGGCTTCACCAAAGTCCCGCCGTTGACAATGGTGGCATATCCCGCCGCCAGATGCACCGGCGAGGTCGAAATTCCATGCCCATAAGAGATGGTCATTGTTGAGATATCGGACCAATTGCTCGGGTATTGCGGCCGCCCCGTGGGGCCCTCGATCATTTCAATCGGTGTGGCTTGCAACAGGCCCAGCCGGTCCAAAAAATCTTTTTGCAAATCTGCGCCGATCATTAAAGACAGGCGCGCTGTGCCGATATTTGAGGACTTAATCAAAACTTTTTCGACCGACAGCTGCGCGCCATAGTCACGATAATCACTGATCTTATGCTTGCCCCAGCGCAATGGGCCTTTGGTATCCACTAGAGTGTCTGGCTCCACCAAACCCAGATCCATCGCTTGGGCCACAGTGAAGGCTTTAAACACCGAGCCCAGCTCATAGACCCCTTGGACCGCGCGATTGAACAGCGCGCTGTCGCTCGCGTCACCCTGTGTCAAAGGCCGTGGACGGTTGTTTGGATTAAAATCTGGTAGGCTGGACAGCGACACAATCTCGCCACTAAAGGCATCCATCAACACCGCTGAGGCCCCCTTGGCATTCATCAGGCGCATGCCGCCATAGAGTGCCTCCTCCAGCGCAGATTGCACCGTCAGGTCAACCGACAACTGAAGAGGTTGGCCGTCAAATCGCGGATCGCGTAAAAACGTATCAAAGGCTTTTTCGACACCCGCCATTCCGATGACCTCCGCGGAATGCACGCCCTGCGCGCCGAAGGTCGTGCCTCCCAAAATATGACCGGCCAATTGACCGTTGGGATAAAGCCTCATTTCGCGCGGGCCGAACAACAGACCCGGCTCGCCAATGTCATGAACGGCCTGTTTTTCTTCTGGGCTAATGGCCGGCTTGAGCCACAAAAATTCTTGCGGTCCCCCCAAGCGCGCCGCCATTTTCTCAACATTGATATCGGGAAATATTTCCGCCAATTGCCGGGCGGTGCCCTTTGGGTCGATGATTTGACGCGGGTGCGCATAGAGCGAATGGGTGTCGATATTCGTCGCCAAAACCCGATTGTTGCGATCCAGGATATCCGCTCGGCTGGCCAAAATTTGTGCCGCTGTGGCGCGGGCCTTGGGCTCAATCGGCTCAGAGACCGCCAAGGCCGTCATCCGCATACCAATAACGCCAAAACTGATTACAAATATTCCGCCCATCATGAATAAGCGCCGCTGAGTTTTGCGCAAAATCCGCTCGTGCTGCATCTCGATGCGTTCGCGCCGATTGGCATGTTCAATCAAATCGGGATTTTCGCCAGCAGTTCTGGCCGAAAATATGCGCGCCAAGGGCCGAAGCGGTTTGCGGATCATGGCGAGGCCTCGCGGTTCATCACCTCAATCGGCTCGGTGATTGGACCCAAATCTGGCCCAGGATAGGGAATTTGTTCCAAACGCGCAAAATGATCCGCCGTCAGCTGCAACAATTTCAACTCGTCAAAATTGGCATTGACCAGCTGCAACAGTCGCTCAGGGCGATTGAGATAGGCCCATTCGGCTTTGAGAGCGCGCAACCTCGAATGGGCCTCGGAAATATCGCGGTTCAACTGGGCAATTTCATCCAATTTGCCCTTGGTTTCATAGCTTTCCGTATAAGCCCAGACGGCAAGCCCCATGACACCCACCACCAAACAGCTTAAAAACAGATTTTTCATGAGACCCTCCGCTGCGGCAGCTGGGGCACGCCGAGACTGCGTGGATCAACAGGCAGCGCCGGGGCCTCGGTGCGCCGTCCAAGGCGCAATTTCGCCGAACGCGCGCGCGGATTGGCGGCAAGTTCTTCTTTTGAGGCTTTGATTGCCTTGCGGCTTTGCATGACAAATTGCGCCGGAACGTCCTCAACCAATGGCGCATATCGGCTTCCAGCCTGTGTGCCTGCACGGGCTTGGAAAAACCGTTTCACGATGCGATCTTCTACGGAATGAAAGGTCACCACAGCCAAAACGCCCCCGGGGCGCAAAACACGCTCAGCGGCCGCAAGCCCTTGGACCAATTGATCATATTCACCATTCACCGCGATGCGCAAAGCTTGAAAACTGCGGGTTGCAGGGTGGGATTGGCCGGGCTTGGCACGCGGCAAACAGCGCTCAACAACCCCGGCCAATTCTAATGTCCGCTCAAAAGGCGCCTCATCGCGCCGCGCAACGATCATTTTAGCGATGCGGCGGCTGGCCCGCTCTTCGCCATAATTATACAAAATATCGGCAATCTGCTCAGCGCTGGCGCCATTGACAAGATCCGCCGCCGTCGGGCCCGTATCGCCCATGCGCATATCAAGCGGCCCATCTTTTTGAAACGAAAAGCCGCGCTCCGCTTGGTCGATTTGCATTGAGGACACACCGATGTCGAGCACCACCCCATCCACCGCATCGGCGGTTTGATCCAAATTGGAGAAGGTATCTTGCACCAGGTGCAAGCGATCACCGTAGTGCGGCGCCCAATCGACGGCCATATCAAAAACACTGGGATCGCGGTCAATCCCAATCACCCGATCAGCGCCGGCATCGAGCAAATATTTACTATAGCCACCGGCCCCGAAGGTGCCATCGATCCAAGTGCCGGCAATCGGTGCGGCCGCCTCTATCAATGGTACAATCAGAACAGGGATATGCGGCGCTGATTGGGAGGTATCGGGCCGCATATCTAGTCCTGCCCCGCTTGGTCTAAATAGATCATAGGATCGAAATCCTCTGGCAGATTATCCAACCAAGCCTCAGTTTTGGCCAATTCTTCGGAGTCGTAAGTTTCAGGTTTCCAGATTTGGAACGTGTCACCAGCTGCGATAAAAAACGCCTCTGCACCCAGATCAATTTTACGGCGCAATTTCGCCGGAAGCACCAAACGCCCCGTGTCATCGACGATTGTGGGGAAAGATTGCCCGTGAAACAGCCGTTGCAACATCCGGCGCTCCATGGATCCGCGCGGCAAGGCGTCAATCTTGGCATCCACCTCTTCGATTGCAGAAATCGTATAACATTCCAGGTAATTGCGGCGGTGATCGCCATAGACAATCACCAACTCAGGATTGAGACCTTCGGTGTAATTGGGGTCCCCCTGCTCCAGCACGCGGCGAAAAAGAGCGGGGATAGACACCCGGCCCTTGTTGTCCACCTTATGGTGGCTTTCACCTCTAAACCTGCGTGCCACTTGGGCCTGCCTCGCTCATTAATTGGGGCGCTGCCCCGAACATAAAAACGGCGGATTGAACTGCTGCTGGTGTTCAATCCGCCGACATTTCCCTTACGGGATGTCCAGCTGCGCGTGCCACCTGGGGGGATATTTGCTCGCTAACGCGCCGGATCTCTTCGTTTGGAAATGGGTGCCTGTATGCAACCTGCGCTCGCCTTTGCCCTTCTTTATTTGGGGCTTTGATTTTTGACCGCTTCCATGGACAATTATTTGCATGGGAATTCATGGTAATCAATAGGAAATTTTTGCAACTATCTACGAGTCTACGTCAATTCTATGGAGAAATTCGAAATTCCAAGCGGCTTAACACCACATAAGGTCGCTATGTGGTCATCTGTCCACTAAATGTGGTGGAATAGGCTTTGGCCCATAATTTCCCAATTTTTTTGTATAATCGAAAAAATTTATTGGGAACACCGCAATTTTCGCTCCGAATGAAGCAAAAAACAGCATAGCGCTCCTGAATCACCGATCAGATGCCGGCAAATTATCGCGAGACGAGATGTGTCCCATGGTTTCCCAAAACGAGTCTGAGGCCGGGTGTCACGACCGATCTGCCCGCAGTCTAGGCGATATCAGAGGCAATCAACCCACGCGCCAGCTCCGCATAAGCAAGGGCCATCGGCCCATCGCCCGCAGCAGCTGGGGTGCCGCTGTCACCCGCAAGACGCACGCCCAGATCCAAAGGCAAAGAGCCCAAGAACGGCAGACCCAGCTTCTGCGCTTCCAACGCCACGCCCCCATGCCCGAAAATATGGGCTTCGTGGCCACATTCAGGGCAAATATATTGGCTCATATTCTCAATCATGCCCAAAATCGGCGTGTGCAGCGTGGCGAACATATCCAAAGCCTTGCGCGCATCCAAAAGCGCGACATCCTGCGGGGTCGAGACCACAATCGCTCCGGTCAGCACGGTTTTCTGGCACAGCGTCAGCTGAACATCACCGGTGCCGGGCGGCAAATCGATGATTAAGACATCCAACGCGCCCCATTGCACCTGATTGAGCATCTGCTGCAATGCGCCCATCAACATTGGACCGCGCCAAACCACTGCCTTATTCGGATCCACCATCAAACCAATCGACATCATCGTGACCCCATGGGCCTGTAGCGGAATAATGACCTTGCCATCGGGACTGGCCGGGCGTTTGCTCACCCCCATCATGCGCGGCTGGCTCGGCCCGTAAATATCGGCATCAAGCAACCCCACCCGTCGGCCTTGCTTGGCCAGAGCCACCGCCAAATTGGACGACACCGTCGATTTGCCAACCCCGCCCTTGCCCGAGGCAATCGCCACGACACGGTCTACGCCAGGCACTTTAAGCGGCCCGTCTTGCGGTTTGGGGTGACCGCCCACTTTCAAATTTGGCGGCGGGGCTTTTTGCTCATGCGCGGTCACCACGGCGGTGACGCTGGACACACCGTCAAGCTGCATCACAATCTGCTCGGCTGCGGCGCGAATATCGGACAACTTGCGGGCAATCTCGGGCGTTGGCGCTTCAATGACGAAACGCACCACCTCCCCCTCGACCACCAAAGCGCGAATGAAATCGCGGCTCACCAGGTCCCCGCCATCGGGCAATTTCAGACGGGCCAAAGCGGCCAAAATATCAGAACGGTCGATTGGCATATCAGCTCTCCTAATCTCTCCGCGCAGCTATGCCCCCGCAAACCCTCTGATGCAAGCCCAAGGCCAATGCCCCGCAAGAGCCATGCAAATGCTGCATAGCGGCAATTCCCAATCATGCGTTGCGAAACCGCGCCCCGCGCTCCACATACAGCGCATCAACAGTCCGGTTGATATAGAGGATAGAACGATGACAATAGTAACAGATTTCAATGTAACCACCCCCTCCTTCGGCGCAGCACTCACAGCGCGCTGGACTGCTTTGCGTGAGCAAATGGCCAAACGCGCCCTGTACCGCAAAACACTCTCTGAATTGCAATGCTTGACTGGCCGCGAATTGGCCGATCTTGGCATTCATCGCTCCGCGATCCGAGGCATCGCTTATGAGGCGGCCTTCGGCGAATAATCGCGAATTGAATTATCAGATTCACCGCCCGAGGCCTTGGATCTGAGCTATAGGCTTTCTCCTCCCTGAAGCCTGCACAAAGCGGCGGCGTCCTCCTCCCGGATGCCGTCGTTTTTTTGTCCAAAATTTGGCCCAAAGTGTCATTGCACTTTGCCGGCAGTGGTGACACCTATGGCCCATGACAATTTCACTGCTGACCGGTCTCGTGCTCTTTTGCTTTGTCTCCTCGATCACGCCCGGACCCAACAATTTGATGCTTATGGCCACTGGCGCCAATTTTGGCGCGCGGCGCGCCGCACCCCATGCCTCTGGCATTGTTTTGGGATTTACCTTCATGATTATCGCCATCGGATTGGGTGTGGCGCAGCTCTTTCAAAGCTACCCTTTGGCCCATCAGCTACTCGGTGGCATCTCAGTCGTCTATCTCATTTATTTGGCCTATAAAACGGCAACCGCCAGCACAAAACTCGACAGCCCCAAGGCCACAGGCAAGCCAATTACATTTTGGCAAGCGGCGGCCTTTCAATGGGTGAACCCCAAGGCTTGGACCATGGCCCTGGCCGCGGTCACGGTTTATGCGCCGCAGCCTGTGACCCATAGGGACGTGATAACCGTGGCCCTTATATTTGGTGTCATTAACCTGCCCTGCATCAGCGTCTGGTTGTTGCTCGGGGTGAAAATGCGGCGGTTTTTGACAACGCCAGCCCGGCTGCGCGGCTTTAATTGGACCATGGCGGGACTGTTGCTGCTCTCCCTCGCACCGATTGCAGCGTTAAACTAAGCGGCAAACGGCCAAACCGTTAGAGCCCGAGCCCGTCCAAAAGCCGGTAATAGGCAACCTTGGCCTCGACCCCAAAGGGGTAGAACCGGTGAAATGGGATCTTCCGCAGAGGGGTCACCGGAAAATCCAGATCTGCATGCGGCCTGCCCGAGGCCCAAGTGGCCAGAACCTTGCCCATCGCAGTGGCCATCGCCACCCCGCGCCCGTTATAGCCAAGCCCCGCGGCCATGCCATTTCCGAAATCATGCAAATGCGGGTATTGGTCGGCGGTGGCGGCGATGTAACCGCCCCACTCAAACTCCCAACGCACCTGTGCCAATTGAGGAAAGAGTTTGATGGACCATGCGCGGGCTTGGGCGAGACGGGCCCGTGTCGCTCGGACAGAATAGCCACCGCGCGCGCCCATAACAAATCGCCCCGCCGCATCCATGCGAAAATAGGACAGGAGCCGGCGGGTGTCAGAGGGGGCATGTAGCCCCGGCAAAATACGGGCGCGCAGCTCCTCTGGGAGCGGCTCGGTCGCCACTTGTACCGAGCGGATCGGCACCACGGAGCGTTGCACCCCGCTATGCAACGGGCCGCTGTAGCCATTGGTACACAGCAGCACCCGGCCTGCGCGCAGCCGCCCTCGCTCGGTGACCAACAGATGCTCTGCACCGCGCCGCTCTAACCTTTGAACCGGAGACTTCCCGTAAATCTGCACGCCCGCCGCTCGAGCAGCATCGCAGAGGCCCAAAGCGTAGTTGAGAGGATGCAGATTGCCGCCGCGTGGATCGATCAGGCCGCCAATATAGGCTTTTGTGCCAATGGCCTGCGCCACATCTGCGCGCGACAAAGGCTCAAGATCCGCGCCATGCTGGGTCCATTGTTCCGCTTTTTGCACCAAAGACTTCATACCCGCAGAATTATGCGCCGCACGCAGCCACCCAACCGGGCGCGCATCGCATTGAATGTGATGCTCTGCAATCAAATCAAACACCAGCTGCCCGGCCTGACCTGAAAGCCGGATCATCCGCTGGCCCATCTCGGGTCCAAAGCGCGCGATGGCGTCATTTGGCGCCTCAATCAACCCCGGATTGACCTGCCCACCATTGCGCCCAGACGCGCCCCATCCCGGCGTTTGCGCCTCCAAAACCACCACGGATCGGCCCATCTGTGCCAGATGCAGCGCCGCTGAAAGGCCCGTAAACCCCGCCCCCACAATCGCCACATCGGCTGAGACATCCGCCTGCAGCTCGGGACAGGGCGCAGAAGGATTCGCAGTGGCCGACCAGAGGGAGTTGGCAATTACAGGCTCTTCATTTTGAATCATTGCCGCGCGCCTTCATGTTGTGAATACAAGGATTTTGTGGCGCATCTGCGCAAGGCACTCAAGAAAAATCCACCGAGCCAAGGCCTAAAAAGGCGCGTCACCCACCGCATCGGCACTTTGAATATATTGCGCCACGACCTTCTTTGAGCCCGCCTTATCAAATTCAATATCCAGCTTGTCGCCCTCTATGGTTAAAACTTCACCATAGCCGAATTTTTGGTGAAACACGCGATCCCCCACACAAAAGGCCGAAACGGCCGTCATATCGATGGTCATATGGTTGGCTTGCGCCGGTTGGCGCATTCCGCGTTGACTGCTGCGTTCTTGCAAGCGCCGCCAACCGGGGGAATTATAGACATCCGCTTTGCTGGCCCGTTCAAATATCGTGCTGCCCGCCGCCTCCTGCACCGCAGGGTTGGCGGTTGAGGCCATACCGGCAGCTCCAAAGCCGCCCCCATAAAGCCCCGGCGGGGTCAGCACATCTACATGCGCGCTTGGCAGCTCATCGATAAACCGGCTCGGCAAAGCCGATTGCCATTGCCCATAAACCCGGCGATTGGCCGCAAATGAAATCGTGCAAATTTCTTCCGCGCGGGTGATGCCCACATAGGCCAGGCGCCGCTCCTCCTCCAATCCCTTAAGACCGCTTTCATCCATGGAGCGCTGCGAGGGAAACAGGCCATCCTCCCAACCTGGCAAAAACACCATCGGAAATTCGAGGCCCTTGGCCGCATGCAGCGTCATAATCGAGACCTTTGCCCCATCCGATTGCTGTTCATTGTCCATGATCAGGCTGACATGCTCCAAAAACCCTTGCAGATTTTCAAATCCTTCCAAGGCTTTGACCAGCTCTTTGAGGTTTTCCAAGCGCCCTGGCGCCTCTGGCGTTTTGTCATTTTGCCAATGGGTGGTGTAGCCACTTTCATCGAGGATGATTTCCGCAAGCTCCACATGGGTGTCAGCCTGCTGGCGGATCTGTGCGTGCCAGCGGTCAATGCCATGGATCAGATTTGCCAATTCCACAGCACCCTTGCCGCCCAAATCTTTCGCCGCCAGCAAAATCCGCGCGCCTTCCACCAAAGACACGCCATTGCTGCGCGCGGCAGTTTGGATTTTCTGCCGCGCCTTGTCGCCCAGCCCGCGCTTGGGCGTGTTGACGATGCGCTCAAAGGCCAAATCATCATCGGTGCTGACCGCCAGACGAAAATAGGCCATCGCATCTCGGATTTCCATGCGCTCATAAAACCTCGGCCCACCAATCACACGATAGGGCAGACCAATGGTCAAAAAGCGATCCTCAAAAGCGCGCATTTGATGGGAGGCGCGTACCAAAATCGCCATGCGATCAAGATCCAGGGCCGCTTGTCCCCGCGTGCCGCGCTGCGCCGCTTCGATCTCCTCACCAATCCAGCGGGCCTCTTCCTCGCCATCCCAATGGCCAATCAGCCGCAGCTTTTCGCCCTCTTGCTTTTCGGTCCAAAGCGTCTTGCCCAAGCGGCCTTTGTTGCCATCAATCACCGCGCTGGCCGCAGCCAGAATATGCGGCGTGGAGCGGTAGTTTTGCTCCAAACGCACCACATGAGCACCTGGAAAATCGGTCTCAAACCGCAAAATATTCCCAACTTCCGCGCCGCGCCAACCGTATATGGACTGGTCATCATCGCCAACGCAGCAAATATTCTGATGCCCCTGCGCCAAGAGCCTGAGCCACAAATATTGCGCCACATTGGTGTCTTGATATTCGTCCACCAGAATATAGCGAAAAAACCTCTGGTATTGCGCCAAGACTTCACTGTGTTCTTGGAAGAGGGTCACAACATGCAACAGCAGGTCACCAAAATCTGCGGCATTCAATTCGCGCAAACGCCTTTGATATTGCCCGTAGAGCTCAACGCCCTTGTGGTCAAAAGCGCCCGCCTCAGAAGCTGGAACTTGACCCGGCGTCCAAGCTCGGTTTTTCCAGCCGTCAATGATGCTCGCCAATTGCCGAGCCGGCCAACGTTTGTCGTCAATCTGCGCCGCGGCAATCAATTGCTTCATCAATCGCAGCTGATCATCGCTGTCCAGAATGGTGAAATTGCTTTTCAGCCCCGCCAATTCCGCATGACGGCGCAGGATTTTCACACAGATTGAGTGAAAGGTGCCCATCCAAGGCATGCCCTCCACCTGACCGATCAAATGGCCCACCCGGTCTTTCATCTCGCGCGCGGCCTTATTGGTAAAGGTAACCGCGAGAATCTCATGAGGACGCGCCGTCCTCGTATGGAGCAAATGCGCGATGCGGGCGGTGAGCGCCTTGGTCTTCCCTGTCCCTGCCCCCGCCAGCATCAAAACAGGGCCGCCGAGCTGCTCCACCGCCGCGCGCTGCGCCGGATTTAGCCCATCCATATAGGACGCCGGACGGGCAGCCATGGCCATCTGACTCAAGCGGGGGGATGCGGCGGCCTCAAAGGCCTCTGATTCATCAAAACTGCTCATGCCGTCGATCCTAGCGTCATTTGCGCCAAAGTGAAACAATTGTTCGCGTTGTGTTCTTATGTTTTCTTAAAAATGCAAAGCAAAGCGAAAATAAGGCTTAAACTCGCAATTTAAATGATGTAAGCGCTTGCATATGGATCTCAACTCAAAATACCCCGCCATCTCAGACCTGCGTTCAAAAGCGCGCAAGAGAATCCCGCATTTTGCCTGGGAATATCTCGACAGCGCCACGGGCGATGAAAGCACATTGCGTCGCAATCGCTCTGCCCTGGACGCGATCCATTTTGTCCCACGCGGGCTGCGCGGCGAAATCAAACCGCAATTGGCGGTCGAGTTTCTTGGCAAATCCTATTCCGCCCCCTTCGGCATTGCGCCGGTTGGCATGTCAGGTTTGATGTGGCCGGGTGCGGAAAAAACCCTAGCCGGCTTTGCCGCCGGCGCCAAAATTCCCTACGGCATGTCAACGGTTGCCACGACCACGCCTGAGGATGTTGCCCCCTATCTGGGCGATATGGGGTGGTTTCAGATGTACCCACCCCGCGACGAGGCCATTCGAAATGATATGATCCAGCGGGTGAAAAATGCCGGCTTTACCACTTTGGTGGTGACCATCGACGTGCCGGCTAAATCGCGGCGCGAACGGCAGATTCGCGGCGGGCTGGTGCAGCCACCGCGCCTCACACCCCGCATCTTGGCACAGGTGGCCGGCTGTCCAGAATGGGCGCTGCGCACCGCACTCAACGGCAAGCCGCGGATGAAAATGATTGAAACCTACGGCAAGGCGGTCATGGAAAGCGTGGCCTCCCTGCCCTCAAACAACCACGTTGGATATCTGCTGCGCACGGCCCCCGATCACAGCTATGTGAAACTCTTGCGCGACGCATGGGATGGGCCGCTCATTGTCAAAGGCGTGATGTGCCCCGATGATGCCGCCCCTTTGGAGGGGCTTGGCGTAGATGCGGTTTGGGTCTCTAACCACGCAGGCCGGCAATTTGCAGGCAGCCCTGCCGCGATTGATATGCTGCCGGCCGTCAAAGCAGCGACCAATCTACCGCTCATTTTTGACAGCGGTATAGAGGGGGGATTGGACATGCTGCGGGCGCTCGCATTGGGCGCGGATTTTGTCATGATGGGTCGGGCTTGGCACTATGCGCTCGGAGCCATCGGTGCAAAAGGTCCTGCGCATTTATATGATATGTTGGTGGATGATTTGAAATCAAATATGATCCAAATTGCCGCCACCCAGCTGAGCGATTTGCCAGATTTGCTGCATAAATATTGAATTATTCGCAGTGTTCACCGGACAAGCGTTCGAATTTCACCGAGTTAAACTCTGTAAAAAACGCGGATTTTGACGATAAAAACTCAAAAAACAATTTGTAACCTTGGGGGTTCTGGCCTTAAATGCTGCAACTGCATTGTTACGAGGACTACCCATGGCCGAATTCAAAAAAATCTTGATTGCCAATCGCGGTGAAATCGCAATTCGCATCATGCGTGCTGCAAATGAATTGGGCAAGCGCACGGTGGCCGTCTATGCCGAGGAGGACAAGCTCGGCCTGCATCGTTTCAAGGCAGATGAAGCCTATAAGATCGGCGAAGGCCTCGGGCCCGTGGCGGCCTATTTGAGCATTGACGAAATTTTACGCGTGACCAAGGCCTGCGGCGCAGATGCGATCCATCCCGGCTATGGTCTTCTGTCCGAGAACCCCGATTTTGTCGATGCTTGCACCGCAGCGGGCATTGCCTTTATCGGCCCCAAGGCGGAGACTATGCGCCAGCTGGGCGACAAGGCGAGCGCGCGCCGCGTGGCGATTGAGGCACAAGTGCCGGTTGTTCCTGCCACCGAAGTGCTTGGCAATGATATGGACGCAATCCGAGCAGAGGCGGCAAAAATTGGCTATCCGTTGATGCTGAAGGCCAGCTGGGGCGGCGGCGGACGCGGTATGCGCCCCATACGGAATGCTGAAGAGTTGGAAGAGAAGGTTTTAGAGGGCCGGCGTGAAGCTGAGGCGGCCTTTGGCAATGGCGAAGGCTACCTGGAGCGGATGATCCAACGGGCACGCCATGTGGAAGTGCAAATTTTGGGTGATAAATTCGGCGATATCTATCATCTTTATGAGCGCGATTGCTCGGTTCAGCGCCGCAATCAAAAAGTCGTCGAGCGCGCTCCGGCCCCCTATCTGACCGAGGCCCAACGGGCTGAAATCTGCGCTCTGGGAAAGAAAATCTGCGCCCATGTAAATTACGAATGCGCCGGAACTGTCGAATTCCTAATGGATATGGACAGCCAAGAGTTTTACTTCATTGAGGTCAACCCGAGGGTGCAGGTGGAGCATACGGTGACAGAGGAGGTCACCGGCATCGACATCGTCCGGGCGCAAATTCTCATAGCCGAGGGAAAATCTCTCGCCGAAGCCACCGGTACGGCCTGCCAAGACGATGTGCGGCTGGACGGCCATGCAATTCAATGCCGCGTGACCACGGAAGATCCGTCAAATAATTTCATCCCCGATTACGGGCGCATCACGGCCTATCGCGGCGCGACGGGCATGGGGATTCGCCTGGATGGCGGCACGGCCTATTCGGGCGCTGTGATTACCCGCTATTATGATAGCCTTCTGGAAAAGGTGACAGCTTGGGCGCCTACCCCCGAAGCGGCCATTGCGCGAATGGATCGGGCGCTGCGCGAATTTAGGATTCGCGGGGTCAGCACCAATATCGCCTTCGTGGAAAATTTGCTCAAACATCCCACTTTCCTAAATTACGAATATACCACCAGTTTTATCGACACCACGCCGGATCTGTTCAAATTCAGCAAGCGGCGCGATCGGGCCACAAAGATCTTGACCTATATTGCAGATATCACGGTCAACGGACATCCTGAGACCCAAGATCGGGTCCGTCCATCCAATGATGTGAAGCCGCCCAAAGCTCCAATCCTCGCCGGTGATCGGACCCAAGGCACCAAGGATATTCTGACCGCGCGGGGTCCAAAGGGTCTGGCCGAATGGATGAAAGCCCAAGATCGCCTCTTGCTGACAGACACCACCATGCGCGATGGGCATCAATCGCTTCTGGCGACCCGCATGCGCAGCCATGACATGGTCAAGATCGCTCCAGCCTATGCGGCGGGGCTGCCTGGGCTTTTTTCGGTCGAATGTTGGGGCGGGGCGACCTTTGATGTGGCCTATCGCTTTTTGCAAGAATGCCCTTGGCAGAGATTGCGCGACCTGCGCGCCGCCATGCCCAATATCATGACACAGATGCTTTTGCGCGCCAGCAATGGGGTGGGTTATACCAACTACCCCGACAATGTGGTGCAATTCTTTGTGCGTCAAGCGGCACAGACGGGTGTGGACGTCTTCCGCGTATTTGACAGCCTCAATTGGGTGGAAAATATGCGCGTCGCCATGGATGCGGTGATCGAAGCGGATCGGGTCTGCGAGGGTACGATCTGCTACACCGGTGACATTCTTAATCCTGACCGCGCGAAATATGATCTGAAATATTATGTCTCTATGGCCAAAGAGTTGGAGGCTGCCGGTGCGCATGTGCTGGGGCTCAAGGATATGGCGGGTCTGCTGAAACCGGCGGCGGCCAAGGCTTTGATTGGCGCGCTCAAGCAAGAAGTGGGCCTGCCCATCCATTTCCATACTCACGACACCTCAGGCATTTCTGGCGCAACGGTTCTCGCGGCGGCCGACGCTGGGGTGGATGCGGTTGATACAGCGATGGATGCTTTTGCTGGCGGCACATCTCAGCCAGCTTTGGGCTCTATCGTCGAGGCTTTGGCCCATACGGAGCGTGACACCGGCCTAGATATCGCTGAGATCCGCAAGATCAGCGGCTATTGGGAGCACGTCCGCGCGCAATACAGTGCTTTTGAAAGCGGCTTACAGGCGCCCGCCTCTGAGGTATACCTGCATGAAATGCCCGGTGGCCAATTCACCAACCTCAAAGCCCAGGCCCGCTCAATGGGATTGGAAGAGCGCTGGGAGGACGTGGCGCAGACCTATGCAGATGTGAACCAAATGTTCGGCGATATCGTAAAGGTGACGCCCAGTTCAAAAGTGGTGGGCGACATGGCCCTGATGATGGTCTCACAGGGATTGACCCGCGCTGAAGTTGAAGACCCGGCCCGCGATGTGGCCTTCCCTGACAGTGTGGTCGATATGATGCGTGGCAATCTCGGGCAGCCTCCCGGCGGGTTTCCCGCAGGTATTTCGGCCAAAGTTCTCAAGGGGCAGCCCCCTATGACCGAGCGGCCAGGGAAATCCATGCCCGCGGCCGATTTGGAGGCGCTGCGCGCCGAAGTCAGCGCAGTGTTGGAGGGCAAACAGGTCGATGATGAAGATTTGAACGGCTATTTGATGTATCCAAAGGTGTTTCTCGATTACATGGGCCGTCACCGAACCTACGGCCCTGTGCGCGTGCTGCCGACTCAAACTTTCTTTTATGGCATGCAGCCCGGTGAGGAGATCACCGCTGAGATCGACCCGGGCAAAACCCTTGAGATCTTGCTGCAAGCTGTCGGCGAGACCAATGAAGCGGGCGATGCGCGGGTGTTTTTTGAGCTGAACGGGCAACCCCGTGTGATCCGCGTGCCCAATCGCAAGGTGAAATCCACAACCGCCGCCCGGCCCAAAGCAGAACATGGAAACCCCAATCACATCGGGGCGCCCATGCCGGGCGTTGTGGCCTCTGTGGCAGTGCTGACCGGAGCGCGGGTGCGCGCTGGGGATTTGTTGCTGACCATTGAGGCGATGAAAATGGAGACCGGCCTGCATGCGGAACGCGACGCGGTCATCAAAGCCCTGCATGTCACCCCCGGCGCGCAGATTGACGCCAAGGATTTGCTCATCGAATTTGAATAAATAAATCGCGCCATGTGGAGGGCCCTATGACTGTAAAACTCCTATTGATGTCCGACATTCACATTACCGAGCCGGGCACACAGATCATTGGTTTAGATCCATCGGACCGGTTTCGGCGCTGCTTGGCCCATGCCGCCCAGCATCATGCCGATGCCGCCCATCTTTTCATTATGGGCGATTTGACCCATCACGGCGGCATGGAGCAATATAAGGCTTTAAAACAATGCCTTGCGGATCAACCTTTTCCCGTCACGCTCATGCTGGGCAATCATGACCGGCGCAAGCCCTTTGCCGAAGTCTTCCCAGAGTTTGACACCGGGTTTCGCCAAGGCCGTCACAGCTTTGGCGACACCGATGTGCTCTATCTCGACACGCTGGATGAACAGGCCAGCGACCGGCACAGCGGGCACCTTTGCCACGAGCGTCTAAGCTGGTTGAAAACCGAGCTGGCGTCGGGCAAAGGCCCGGTGATCGTCTTATCGCATCACCACATGCTGCGCTCTGGCTTTGATGGGATGGATGCCATCCACCTCAGAAATGGCACCGAAGTGGCGAATATAATCGCCGCCTCCGGGCGCTGCCAGATGGTGATCAACGGCCATATTCACCGCATTATCGTCTCATCCTATCGCGGGGTGACCCACGCGATGATCAAAAGCCCCTGCCATCAAATGCCGATGGTTCTGGGCGCGGGCGCCTCGAGCCTCTCGGTCGCGGAACCGGGTGGCTATGGGGTTTTACTTTTGGATCCAATCGCGCCGCTGCTGCATCATGTGGATGTCGACCTGCCCGAATGTCCCGTCGCATTCGACACGGAATCCGAAAGTAAGCTCTAGCAAAGCGACCCAAGCAAAATAATCTGCCAATTATGGCATTTTACCCCTTGCAGGACAAAGCCACTGGGGCTATTTCAGCCTCACCAAACGGATGCGGGCGTAGCTCAGGGGTAGAGCATAACCTTGCCAAGGTTAGGGTCGAGAGTTCGAATCTCTTCGCCCGCTCCAATTGGTCAAAAGGCCCGCTCCCAACGCGGGTTTTTTTATGCCTCATGGCAGGCGCATATTTCCCGCTTATTTGCATCACCCATGCCCCCAGAGCCCATGAGATCCCCTAAGGGTCATGCACTCAGCACATAGCGGCAATGCAGCATTATATATTGTTGCATCGCAGCATTTTGCGCTATCAAAGCCTCAGCTAGAATTTCCTCCCGAAATCGAAGCATAGACTGGCGGTACCCTTTGGTACCGCCTTTTTTTGTCAAAAACCCTTGGCCAGCCACAGCTGCGCGGCAGTTGGTCACGGCTTGCCCCTTCTCAACAGGCCGCAAGCCGATTATAAGGCCTCTGAACATAAAGGGTAGACCATGCGCAAAGTCCACATTTCCCGCGATACGGCAGAGACCAAAATCTCAGTCGAGCTCAATCTCGATGGCAGCGGCCTCTACGACAATCAGACCGGCGTCGGCTTTTTCGATCACATGCTCGATCAATTGGCGCGTCATGCGTTGATGGATATGACCGTGCGTTGCAGCGGAGATTTGCACATTGATGACCATCACACAGTCGAGGATGTGGGCATCGCCTTGGGCCAGGCCCTCACCCAGGCCCTCGGCGACAAACGCGGCATTCGGCGTTACGGCGATTGCCTGCTGGCTATGGATGACGCATTGGTGCGCTGCGCGCTTGATCTTTCGGGCCGTCCCTATTTGGTTTGGTCTCTTGATATGCCAACCCAAAAAATCGGCACCTTCGACACAGAATTGGTGCGTGAATTTTTTCAGGCCTTCTCGACTCATGGCGGCATTACCCTGCATGTCGACAAATTGCATGGCATAAATAGTCACCATATTGCGGAGGCGGCCTTTAAATCTGTCGCCCGCGCGCTGCGCGAAGCGCTGGAAACCGATCCACGCAAGTCTGATGCGATTCCTTCGACCAAGGGCAGCCTCTAAGCTCATGCTGACAGCCTTAATCGATTATGAGAGCGGAAATCTACATTCAGCGCAAAAAGCCTTTGAGCGCATGGCGGCAGAATTGCCCAATGAAGAGGTCATTGTCACTTCCGATCCTGAGATGCTACGCCGTGCGGACCGACTGGTCTTGCCCGGTGATGGCGCCTTTCCCGCCTGCAAAGCGGCCTTGGTGGAAAAAACTGGCCTCTATGAAGCCCTGCTCGAGGCCGTAGAAGACGACGCCAAACCTTTTTTGGGTATTTGCGTTGGAATGCAGATGATGGCGAGCTTCGGCCATGAATATCAAACCACCCCCGGCTTAGATTGGATCGCGGGACATATCCGGCCTATTCAACCGAGAGATCCCAGCCTGAAAGTGCCGCATATGGGCTGGAACGATCTGGTGATTACGGGCGCGCACCCGGTGCTGGAGGGGCTGAAAAATGGCGATCACGCTTATTTTGTGCATTCCTATCACTTTGTCCTTCAGGACGTGACCCAGAGATTGGCACATGTGGACTATGACGGTGAAATCTCTGCAATTGTCAGCTCCGGCACACGCATCGGCATGCAGTTTCATCCTGAGAAAAGCCAAAGCACCGGGCTTCGCCTGATCTCAAATTTTCTCAATTGGCGCCCCTAAAGGCCCGACTTTACGCAAGGCGAGACCCTATGATCCTTTATCCCGCAATTGACCTCAAAGACGGCCAAGCCGTGCGCCTATACAAAGGCGAAATGGACCAGGCCACTGTGTTCAACGACAGCCCGGCAGATCAAGCCCTGGCCTTTGAGCACGCGGGTTGTAGCTGGATCCATCTGGTGGATCTCAATGGGGCCTTTGCCGGCACACCCGTAAACGATGCCAGCGTGCGCGATATTCTCTCCAAGGTATCGGTGCCCTGCCAACTGGGCGGCGGAATACGCGACATGGCAACGATTGCGGCCTGGATTGATCTTGGCTTGTCACGCGTCATTCTCGGCACCGTGGCGGTTGAAAACCCGGCCTTGGTGCGCGAAGCCGCGAAGGCTTTTCCAGGGAAAATTGCCGTGGGGCTCGATGCCCGCGAGGGCCGCGTGGCGACCCGCGGCTGGGCCACAGAAACCGATATTATGGTAACCGATCTGGCCAAACAGTTTGAACAAGACGGCATCGCGGCGATTATCTACACAGATATTAACCGCGATGGCGCCATGGGCGGGCCAAATATCGCGGCCACAGAAGACTTGGCCCGCGCGGTATCTATCCCAGTCATCGCCTCAGGCGGGGTGTCAAGCCTGCAAGATTTGCGCGACCTGAAGGCCACCGGCGTGATCTCCGGAGCAATTTCAGGGCGGGCCCTCTATGATGGGGCAATTGATTTGCCGCAAGCATTGGCAGCGCTGGCATGACCGGCCAGGCGCGCACAGGAGGCAGTGCATGCTAAAAACACGGATCATACCTTGCTTGGACGTGGCAGAGGGCCGCGTGGTGAAAGGGGTGAATTTTGTCGATTTGGTCGATGCAGGCGACCCGGTCGAGGCGGCGCGGGCCTATGATGCGGCCGGGGCCGATGAATTGTGCTTTCTTGATATCAAAGCCACCCATGAAAACCGCGGCACGCTGTTTGATCTGGCGCGGCGCACAGCGGAGCAATGTTTCATGCCGCTGACCGTTGGTGGCGGGGTGCGCAGCCCGGCGGATGTGCGCAACCTCTTATTGGCAGGCGCCGATAAGGTCAGTTTTAATTCTGCCGCCGTGGCAGATCCCGATGTCATCGCTCAATCTGCCAATCATTTTGGCAGCCAATGTATTGTGGTGGCCATAGACGCCAAAACCGTTGCGCCCGGCAAATGGGAAATTTTCACCCATGGCGGGCGGCGCGCCACCGGGATCGATGCGATAGAATTTGCCCGAACAGTGGTCTCAAAGGGCGCGGGTGAAATATTGCTCACCTCAATGGATCGCGACGGCACGCGTGCGGGCTTCAACCTGCCCCTGACCCGTGCCATCTCGGATGCGGTTTCAGTGCCTGTGATCGCTTCGGGAGGGGTGGGGAATTTGGATCACCTCGTTGAAGGGGTCACCCAAGGGGGGGCGAGTGCTGTCTTGGCCGCTTCGATTTTCCATTTTGGAGATTTTACCATTCAAGAGGCCAAAGCCCATATGGCCGCAGCTGGAATTCCGATGAGGATGTCATGATATTACACGAGCTGGAACAGACCATCATTGCGCGCAAATCCGCAGACCCCAGCAGCAGCTGGACGGCGCAACTCTTGTCAAAGGGCCCGGACAAATGCGCCGAGAAATTTGGGGAAGAGGCTGTTGAAGCGCTCATTGAGGCAGTCAAAGGCGATCACGCAGCGCTCACATCGGAGGCGGCCGATGTGCTCTACCACCTGCTGGTGATGCTGGCCTCTCGCGATGTCGCCTTGGACGATGTTTTTGCAGAGCTGTCCCGCCGCACAGAGCAGTCCGGTCTCGAAGAAAAAGCCCGTCGTTAGGCCCGTTCGCCAGATTGGCGGGTGACGGCATAAAGACCCACGGCCGCCGCATTGGAGACGTTGAGGGAGCCAAATCCGCCCGCCGCTGAAATTTTCACGAGGGCATCACAGGTATCTTTCGTGCGATCCCGCAAGCCCGGCCCTTCAGCGCCAAGCACCAGAGCGGTTGGACCTTTGTGGCGGCCTAATGTGGCCTCCAGTGTTGCCTCGGCTTCCCCATCCAATCCAAAGACGAAATAGCCCATGGTCTTGAGCCGCTCCATGGTATCGGCAAGATTTTGCACCCTAAGATACGGCTGGCGCTCCAATGCGCCGCTTGCCGTTTTGGCCAAGGCGCCGGTCTCTGGTGCGGAATGACGATGCGGCGCAATGACCGCTGCGGCGCCAAAGACCTCGGCCGAGCGCAAAATCGCCCCCACGTTATGGGGATCTGTCACCCGATCAAGCAGCAATATCACAGGCGCCTCGCCAGGTCGCACCGCGGCCACCTCGCTCAAGGGGCCCCAGTCCAGCGCTTTTACCTCCAAAGCGGCGCCTTGATGCACTGATTGCGGGTCAATAGGCGCGGAAAATTTGCGGGGATCTTCAATCTCGGGCTCAATCCCCGCCTCTGCGATGGCCTCCCCCAGACGGTCACAGGCGTTTTTGGTCACGAGCAAGCGCAGCTTGACCCTCTTTGGGTTCAATAGCGCATCACGCACCGCATGAATGCCAAAAAGCCAAATGGTTTCCGCCGCGGCCGCGCGTTTTTCACGTTCTTTTTGAACAATCCATGTGGGTTTTTTCATCTGTTTTCCGATCCTGGCCGCTGGGGCCTTATGCAGCGCTGGCTCGGCAAAGCGCAAGAGACTTTCTATTGCATTCTCAGCAAATATTATACGATCCACACCCCGCCCCGCTGTGCAGTCTGGGACCATTGGGGAGACATACTGTCGCGAAATCACCTGAAAATCCAGGGCATTTCGGCACCCACGCAGTCCGCGGTCTGAGCGATACTGCTAGGACTGTTTCAGCTTTCGCGATATCCGGTTCTCGGCCCGCCCCGCGCGCCTAAGTGCCCAGCGGTAGGTCACCACAAATAGGGCCACAAAGCCCGCAAAAGCAATCAATGCCGCGCCCGTTTGCGTTCTAAACACAACGGCCACCACCATCAGAACCACGGCCATTGGCAAAATAATCAGCGTGCCCAGTGGGTTGGTGACATGCCTTCTGGAGCGGGTAAAAAATTGAATTTCCAAAAATCGCATGACCATCTGGTGAAAATGCAACCGATCCGGCTGGCCTATCGGTTTTCCGGATCTCTTGCGGCGCATCATCGACAGCAACATATCGGTGATTGGCCAAAGAAAGATCAACAGAAGGGCCAAGGGTGAAATTTCCGGATGTCTGTTCATAAGCAGAAGCGCAATCCAGGCCAAAACATGCCCCAAGGTATAGGCTCCGGCGTCACCAAGAAATATTTTTCCCAATGGAAAATTCCAAAATAAAACGCCCGTGGTCGCACCGATCAGAAGTATCAGCAGATTAAACACCGCTGTGTCATTCACGTTCAAGGCAATAATGGCCATCGTGAGCGCAGCACAGATCGTCCAGCAGATGGACAATCCATTCAACCCATCCATCAAGTTGACCGCACGGCATATTCCGCCGCTGACTGCGATGGTGATGATGATAGAGACGAGGCTGATGCTGGTCAGCAGCCCAAGACCCGGAAAGTCCACATAGGGGACCCAATAGCCAAATAGCATCACAGCCAGAGCCGCTGAAACCAAAGATGCCAATAGCCGCTGAGTGGGGCTAATATCGAAGCCAATATCCTCGCCCAGGCCACCCAAAAATACCGGAATGGAGGAGATCAGCATCCAAAAACCCAATTGCCGGGCTTGCTCATCGAGTAAAAAAATGCCGGGCAATATGCCCGCAAGTATGGCCACGCCGCCCAGTCGGGGCGTCGGAAAATGATGCGATGATTGAACCGCCGAGCCGGAATGTCCCTTTGCGGTGAAACGAATATGAAATGGTTTGGTGACATAAATAGCAAAGCCAGCTACCAAAGAAATAGCCCATGCAAATATAAAAAGACTCATTGAAAAATCCGACTAAAAAATCATTGGCACTAAAAACAACAACAAAATATTTTGGTATTAAGTTAAGTAATAGTGTCATTATGACACCTATTAACAAAAAATGACATAGGAAAATCCAGAAATTTCCAAAGATTTTTCGTTTAATTCGGCTTGAGTTTTAAATTAGCGTTGCGCTGCGAACGCTGATAAGATCGCTTGGCTGCACAAAGGACACCGCCCCAATGAATGTCACCAAAACAATTCAAGATCTCTATTTGGACGTGATGGTCACTGGCTTGTTATTTGTGACCATTGCTGGCCTTATGCTGGTCTCTGTGCCGCAACTGCCCTCCGCGTCGAGCCATGATAAGTTGTATCACGGTGTTGCTTTTATGGCTTTGACCTTTCCAATCTGCTGTTTTCGACCAAGCGGCAGCGTGATCATCTTGAGCCTTGCAGCGCTTTTTGGCGCGATGATTGAAATTCTCCAGCCCTTGGTTGGTCGCCACGGGGATATTATGGATTTTTGGGCCGATGTCCTTGGCATATGTTTAGGGTGGGGTCTGGCACAGGGTTATCGGCGCTTAAGTTTTGGCGCGCGCAAATAAACCAAATCACTTATTGCGTTCATACCCCATACCGTCGCGCCAAGCCTGTGCCATCTCGACCCGTCTTAAGGATTTCAAACTCTGTCGTCTGAAGCCGAGCCAAGGCTCCTTAATGCGAGAATTTCGGATCACAATTTCCGAGTTCACACCGCCATGCGGTTTGGGATGAACCGCCAATTCTAACACCAAGCTCGGAGCGCTGGAGAACAGATCTTGCACGCCCAAATTGATTTGATAATTCGATTGGCCATAGTGCAACAGGACCTGTGCCTGAGTGTGCCCGGCCCGCGAATAGGCAGATGCGTAGAGATCTAGATTGGCCCCCACCTCAAACCAGGTTTTACCGACCTCACCCCAAAGCAGACCGCCGCCAGCCTCAACCGCGATATTGGCAAAGAGTTCGGAATGTTCATGCGCGGCCAGCGACACAGCCTCCCCCACCAATCGAAGGGCAGTAGACGAGCCAATCTCGGCTGACAGCCCAACAACGGTCTGCTCTGAAACAACCACTTGACGACGAAGCACCCCCTGAATTTTTGAGCCCCCGCCTGATTGCACACGCAGTCCGGCCCGATAGCTGGGTGCCCAACTGCCCTCCACACCCAGCGCCATGCTGTCCTTTGCCCAGACGGCCGTCCACGAGGGTGCTGGCGCATCCCCCGTGGCCAGGCCCAAATTGCGTAGGTCGCTGAGGTAATACAGATCAGAACTGTCCTGATAAATCTCCGCCCGTCGAAACCCCTCGCGCGGAATAGTAAAGCCATAACGTGACAAGCCTTGTATCTGAGGCACCCAGACAAAGCGGTCCGCGTCCGGGGTGGCATCAAAAAAATCCGAAACAACGGCAGGGCTCATCGCTGAGCGTTTAGCGCCGACTGCACCGGGCCCGTCGGCAGCATGAAGCACATTGGGGGAGACACCCGCGCAGATCAGCGCGAGCGCCACGCATATTGCCCTAATTAACATTGTTAATGGCAAGGACCGATGTCGCGATATTGCCCAGAACACGCGCGATCACATCCGTCAGTCCTAAAATAGACAACTTATCCACTTTCGGGGGGATCACCAGAACCGCGCCAGGTGGAATAATCAACCCCCTGGCGAGCGGCATGCTTTCCCCGTTGGGCAGCAAAATATACGCGCGTTTTTGATCCGCCACCCGCGTGACACCGCCGGCCGCTGCCACATAATCTGCCGCCCGTTTCTCCGGCGCATAAGACGCCATCGTATTGCGACTAACCGATCCGATGACCGTAACATGCGAAGGCCGTTTCGGAATGGTTAGCACATCCTTATCTTCCAGATAGACCGGCACCGAGTGATCCGCCTGTAATACATTCACCGAGAGCCGCCCCACGACCTCTTGCTCACGCAACAGCTTGGAAAAACCAAGCACAGCCTTAATCTGCTCACCCGCAGAGCCAGAATTCGAACTGGCTAAGCCGAGGACCGCTGCCTCCACTTGACCGGCCAAAATATCATTGGCTTCGGCTTCGCTCTTTTTCGCAGACTCGCGAGAAAACACAGCGCCCAAAGGATAGGCCGTTTTTGTAAGCCCTCCGGCCCGTTTCAAGACATCATGCAATGTCTCGGAACGCCCAAACACATAGGTGCCCGGCCGCTCCACCTCGCCCTTTAAGGTCACAGTTCCGCTGACCGCATCATTGATGATATAGGGCACGTTAACAAAATATTGCCCCTTGAGCTGTACGGATGCAGGATCGCGTTGCGTTAGATCTACGCGTATCGATCCGCTCCTGACCAAGCGACCGTTTTGATTGGCCAATCTTGTAATCAAAACCTGCGTTTCATCCATGCCTTCAAGGACACCGCCAGCCGCATCAATCAAGTCAGACAATGAGACCTCGCCCGCAATCGGATAGAGACCCGGATATTGCACCGCGCCCGTGACCGAGCGCGTGGCCTGACGCATACTCAAGATGCCGCGCGATACAATTTCACTGTCAAAAGAAATTGCCCTTGCGGCCGCTGCATTATTGGCCTCGCGGGCCAATTTCACTTGCGCATCGACACTTTCCACAAGGTGCTCGACCGCTTCATCCTCCGCCAGATCAGACGTCGAGACGTTGCGAACCTGTGCCTGTTCAATATCGGCGCCCTCATTTGAGTCGGTCATATTCGAGCGCACAAATTTGGTGGTATATATATCCACACGGTCTGACTGTTTAAGTTTAAATTGCCCTTTTTGATCAAGAAATTGACTCGGAACAACCGCCCCGAAACGCCAGCCGTCGCCACCCTCTCGCTTGCGCAATAGGTTTGCATAGAGCGGATAAATTGACGAATCCGCAATCGTGCGGGAAAAATAGTTTGATGTATCAAGGAATTTATGCGGCGCGATGAGCGAGACCAGCCTACCGTCCACATAAATCGACGCCAGCTCCGTTTGCCGTGCCATGTCCAGCAATGGGGTCGATCTGGGGCTGTTATAACTGCCAAGAATGTCTCTATATGTCGGCCCGGTCATAAAGTGTATTGTTTGCTTTGGCCTAAGGCGGATGTAATCGGCGGCGCTCAGATTAACGGCCATGGCTGGCTGGGAGGAGCGATATTCGCTCACAAATGCCAATTCTGTGGAAAGGTCGGCTGGCAATCCACCCAATATATCGACGACATCCCCAAGGGTCATCACGTCGTGAAATGGCAAAAACGCAATGATTTCACCGTCCAATTCGATGCGCGTGACCTCGGCAATATTGAGCACTTCAACAACCAAAGCCAGCTTCTCTTTCTCGCGGGCAACCCGGTGACTCTGCTCTAACTCTGCCAGAGAAGAGTCAGATCCCCCGGTATTGTGCGTCACGCCTGCAGTCGAAATTTGGCCACCTGCTTGCATCGCCGTGTCTGCGTAAAGCCCATCGAGGTCGCTGTCTCCCCGAACCGTTTTGATCAAATTTTGGTAAAACGTCTTCTCAAATACAAACAATCGATCGCCCGCGCGCATTTTAACGTCGGAGGCTTTTGACAGCACGTCGCGCAGAGAAACCGCATCCACCTTTTGGCTTTCCACACCAACCCTCTGAATCAAAGCAAAATCCAAGACCGTTTGTGGTGTCGACGAATAAAATGGGCGAATGGAATCGGTCAGGCTGCGCGTGTCCGATGGCGGCACCTAGGCGAGCCTCTCCCCATTAAGATAGATTTCCGCAACCTCCGCCTGGGTGATTGCTGCGGCCATCGGATCCACCGTGTCATTCGGGTTGGCCGACACAAGCTCACGATATTCACTTTGCTCAAAAACATAAAGCGTCGCGCCGGCTGGAATTGTGATGGCAGGATCCAATAGCGCATGCTCCAAATCAATAGCCCGATTCACCACATTGCGTCCGACGATGAGCGCAAAATTCAGCAAGGCTTCCGGCTTAAGAACCGAAGCATTTTTCAACACATCTTTAACGGGCAAAGCCTTATTTGTGGCCAGAGAATATTCCCCAATCACGGCACCGCGCACCTGAACGGTTGAAACATCCCGCGTCTACACGAACCGCACCGTAAGCGCCTCCCCCGCCGATAGCACATCCGTCAGGGCGACAGGCCGAGAATTCGCCGTGCCATCTTCATCGAAATAAAGTGCTTCCACCACCGCGCCGGGTGGCACAAATGTGGTGCCCTAGAGCTTCAACAAATCGCTCACTGTGATCTGCGTCTGCCCTTCGGGCAATTCGTAAATCCCAGGCCGCGCCACGAATCCCGTTGTCGCCACGGTCGCGCCCTTATCGCCGACGAAAACCCGCGCGCTACCTGCAACCAACGGATCATGCGCGCCGAGAGGGTTTTGTAAAAACTCATAAAATCAACCTGATACATCTCGCCATTTCGGTCGCGCAATGTCACATTGCGCAGGGATCCATTGTCCGAAATCCCGCCTGCATAGGCGAAAATCCGGCTCAAAGGCGTATAGGCCGGCACGGCCAGCGTCCGCGGAGCGTTCACATTTCCCGAGACTTGAACCGTGATCAAACGTGCGGTGTCGAGGGTCAAATAGGCCGAGGCTGAGGCATCATCAAGCCGCAAGATATCGAGCAGCTGTTCCTGAATCTCGCCAATGGTATGGCCGCTGACTTGGATAGGCGGCAGGGTGTTGAGCACCAAATAACCATCACGCCCAATCGCGACCGTCTGGTCTACCTCCTGGAACCCCCTCAGGGTGACACGCAAGACATCACCAGCGGCAAGTCGGTAATCCCGGCCTGTGGTGTTGAAAAAGAGCAGCGTTTCGTCCTGCATTTGACGAAACTCATCAGCGCCATAAACCGGCAACTGCTGCCCTGTCAGAATTGAAAAATACTGCGATAAAACGGATGGTTCTTGGGGTGGCTGCCCTTCGCTTTGCAAAATCAAGGCCGGATTGCCCCGTAAATCGTTTGCATTCAACACTTGCGGGGCGCGCGATGTCGGAACGCCAAACCCATTATTGCGCTCAGAATTTCCCGAATTCAAAGCATCAAATTGCTTTTTTAGAGAGGGATCATTTTGCAACAAGCGCTGCAAGTCCACACCCTGAGCCGCGAGACCTGTTCCAAGACCCAATAAAACAATGACAAAAAAACGTAAAAAATTCAACACAGTCATGTAACTTTCGTATTACTCAGGGCAGAGCGGATGACAACCAAAGCCGCGCCGGAAAACAGGCCCAATACCAAGGCCAAAGCCAAAACCAAGACCGATTTTGGCGAGGTTGGATCCATGCTTGTGGTCGCTCGGGTCAGCGGTTCAGCCACGAAATGCCGCCCCTCCGAGGTCAACATTAATTTTTGATCCTCTGCGGAGATCAACTTCGCCAAAGCCTCGCGATGTTCACGCGAACGGGATGTTAATATTTTGGATTGATAAAACTGCAAGGTTTGCTCCGCATTAACGATGTAGCGCTCTTTCATCAGTTGGTCTGTTGCTTCAGTGGCCGCAACAATCAGCGCCACAAGCGTTTCAGGATCTTCGGATTCGGCTGAGACGGTTAAAAAACCCGTCTCATTGTTCACAGAAAGCCCAAGCGTCCGATCCATAAAAATCGACAATCTCTGCGGATTCGGTGCAATGTAATCGCGTTTTTCATCGCCCGTTAAAATAGATTTTAAACCACTGAGACTGCGCCCCAATAGCCCGCGCGGCGGTTTGCGAAACTGCGCTTGCTGCGCGTCCCATTCATTTTTGAAAATTGCTGGCAAAAGCTCCGTTGCGGCGATCACACTTTCCGCCACCTCTTCGGACCGCAACAAGGTGCGAAAGGTGGCAAAGTCACCACTGCCGCTCTGCGGCAGAGATACACCGGCCAGAGAGGCCAAGCCGCCGAGACCGGCTAAATTCGGACCCGCGCCCTCTTCAATCACCGGCTTAAATGTCATTGAAACGGTGTATTTGCGCGCCGCTACATGCAGATAGAAAGACGCCAGTACCAGCGCCACACAGCACAGCAAAACAATGACCCATCTCCCATGCCAAAGCTTGGTGAATAATTCGCGAAGGTCAATTTCATCATCGGCTAGGTCGGGTCTAAAATCGGTCATAAGATCATGCACACAAGTTAAATAAATTTTCTACGTAAATATTCCCGTTCAGCCCAAGCCGCCTTGAAGAAATTCAACGCGTCTAAGCTGAGCGGTGATCACTCAAATTGAGTCCCTATGCGATGCGAAGCGCCACACCGAATCGACGACTAATTTTATGGTAAATAATTTTTCAAAGAATTACCACGCTACAGCGCCCGACAACCTGTCCATTTGGGCCGGTCCCAGCGGCCCGCACGGCCGGTGCCGGTGCAAAATCCAATCGCGGCATGGCGCGTCGCAAGCGACCTTTACAGCTTATTCACACTTCACTCTGCGAAAGGCAATTTTCTGGTTGACGCGCGATTTTCTAAGTCGTACTCGTGCGCGAACCGAGGCCTCGCCTCAGGTCAAAGTGGGCGACAGGCCGCAAGGTGTGGCAGGGGACTGTAACTCCCTCGCGGAGACGCACGCCTGGTTCGATTCCAGGGTCGCCCACCATTCTCTCTTAGCAGTCAAAATGGTTATGTAGTAGTAAATATGCTACAGTTTTCCGCGAGGGACTAAATTCTTTTCCATAACTTTTGGAGAGAGAAATGACCGAAATACACACCTTTTTAGAATACGCTGAAGATGAAGCCGTTCGCATGTGGAGCGGGAAACATAAAGTGCGGTCCCTTAAAATGGCCGAAAAGTTTGATGCGTTTAGCGACTTTGGTACGAGACCAATCACAAAATTCAAACCAAGAGACATTCACAATTTTCTCGATTATCTCACAGATGAATGTAACCTGACCAACAATACGGCCAACCACTATGCTGCCATGATAATCAAAGTCTTTAAACAGGCATACAAGAACCAAGAAATCGAACGCATCCCTGACTTTACCTGGAAGAAGGTTCAGAATGCCCACCGCATGTCGTACTTTACGCCCGAACAAGTGGACCAAATCGTAGAGTATTTCCAAAAAGCACCCAAGCATAATTGGATGGCCCCAATGGTGGTCATCGCTGCCAACACAGGAATGCGTGTCGGTGAAATACTCTCCGTCAGCCCAAACAACATTTTTGAAAACATGGAAGGCAAGCCATACGTCCACTTGCAGTACACAAAGAACGGCGACGACCGCTACGTCTATCTAAATGCCAAAGCACGTGCAGCACTACGAGAACTTGATGACTGCCCAAAGAGCCACTACATCATGTACAATTTCTATGCTGCGTGGAAATGCCTTCGCAGAGACGTTCTTGGTTGTGACAACCGTTTCGTTTTTCATTCACTGAGGCACACTTTCGCCACACGGCTAGCCAACGAGTTTAGGCTCAACAACACAGTCATCGCTAAAATCATGGGACACCGCAGCCTCGTGACCACCAGCAAGTATGTGAAGCTGATGCCCGAGGTGCAGCAGTCCGTCTGCGATGCAATGTAGCCAAGATATCAAAAATATTTAAAATTGCCAAAAGTAAACGCAAATGGTTTGCGCAATTTGCGTTTACTTAATCATCAACTAATCACTTAAAAACATCCCATCCTTTAAATTGGCGGTGGGCAACCAAATTGTCTAAAAATGGCTTCAGATGCTAAAATGGCTGTTGAGTGGATTATGTCTACGCATGAATCCTGAGGTGACGTTGACCCCAACCCACTATTAGGCAAAGCTCAATCAGTAGCTAAAAATGAGTTCTGCCGCACAGCGCAGGTTATGTCTGCAATGAAGGACCCGCAATACTGCAAAGACATTGCTTACACGAAAAATAAGGAAGAAAAGCTGTCCCGTTCAAGCGTATTTTAAAAGGAATTTAGGATGCCAAAAGGTAAAGGGACTTACGGTAAAAAAGTAGGTCGTCCCACAAAGAAAAAGTAAACAATCTGGCGGGGGTTTATCCCCACTCAGCAGTTCCAACCGTGTAACTTATTGATATTACTGTGTCTTTTAAATACTTTCTAACAACTTTCGAACATTTCGGTTTGAAAACACGCAAAACCAAGTGCTTTGTGACTATTGAAATGCAATAGAAACGTTGAAAAAGTGTTAGAAACTCTCTGACCTATTTGGTTGGTATAGGCGAGTATCTCTCGGAAATTACCCAATATAAGACCCAAAAAGTAGATTCTTTGGGTCTTATATTCATTCAGTATGGGGCATTACCACTGAGTCAGGTGTTAAACGGGTATCAGTATCCAACGTTCTAAATACAGCATGACGGAGGTATTCAAATGAAAGTTCTGAAGGTACTGGAAAGTGCAGAGGTTATAATTGCAGACCTAGAGGTAAACCTTGGTGACGAGACACATTCTTCACCCACACTCTGTGTTCGTTATGAGGGAAATATCATTCCTCTAAATACACCAGATGCTCATCCCATCCTTATGAATATGGAGAATGCGATTAAAACTTCTAACTCTTCCAACTAAGGTTCTCTTGAATACTATTCTTCAACCTTAGCACGTCAAAATTAGCGAAGAGACGATAACCCCTTTCCACATAATCATCGAATTCTAATTTATTTCTCACAGGTCCTACACCAAGCGGAACTCCCGCCGCCAGGGCAACACGTTCGACTCTCTCAACTGCTGATACAAAGTCCTTATGCTCAAAATTACCTGAAATACCCAATGCAGTGGAAAGATCGAATTTAGCGATAAATACTGCGTCTACGCCCTCGACGGCACATATGCTTTCTATATTTTTTACCGCTTCTTCCGTCTCAATTAATAAAATTGATACGCACCGCTCTTCGTATAACCTTTTGTAATTCATTAAATCAGTAGACCATCGTGAATGTGCAATAAATGGTCCCCAACCTCTCTTGCCGCTGGGCGGGTATTTGAGCATTGAAACGCATTGTTGCGCTTCCTCTTTGTTATGAATGAGCGGAAAAACAACCCCTTCTGCACCCATATCTAGCGCAATCTTTACGTATTCTGCCCTCTTCTCTGCCACTCTCACTAAAGGCGCGCAGTCTGTGCCTGCGGTCGCCGCTATCATAGAATGCAGTTGATCAGTGGATACTGCGCCATGCTCCTGATCGATTATAACCGCATCAATACCAGTAGAAGCGATTGCCTGTGTGGAGACAGCAGAGGGAATTACGCAGACTTCGAGGAATATTTGTCCGCTATTATTTAACAATCTCTCTTTGAGTTTCATTACCATCCCTTCACCTGTCCACCTGCCCAGAACACCTCGAAAAAAACTTAAGGCTTATTTAGTCTACATCATTAAAGTAATGGAACTTAAACTCACTTTCTAAACGCGGTCCTAGAAAATCCATTAGTCCGCCTTCCACGCGCATATTTAAATAACCTTGATGTACTTCCTTAGATGCCCATCTCTCATACAAGTAAACGGTTTTATTGTCTTCCGCTAACAATGTTTAGATTAACTCAAAGCCTGCCCATGCTTTAGTTACGGCATAACCATCGTCACTTTTGGTCCATTCAATAAATTCTTCCGCGCCTTTTTCTGAAAAAGGAAACTCCGCAATCACGTAAACAGACATTTATTCTCTCCCTGTAAGTTAATGGAAAAATGTTAACACAAGCGACCATCAAACCAATAATTTTTTTCATCTCAACCTCCTTCTCGGGTCAGATGTCATGCCTCTTTAGGCAGACGGACTAAGTAACGAAAACATAGGCCACATGCGTGTGACAACCCCTGTGAGTAGAAACGACGGTCATTTCCCAATCAAAATTAAGGATATACAACTATGGCAAACGCAACAGCGTCATTTTAGGCGCTTGAACCTACGATATATCCAAATGACAGACAAAGAGATGATGGCCCTACTCCATCAAACTTTAGCAGAGAACCTACTGGCACGGGTCAAAGACCCAGAGGCTAAATCATCAGATTTGAATGTCGCCCGTCAATTCTTGAAGGACAACGGGATAGACGCAGTACCTGTCGAGGGGTCGCCTTTAAGTGACCTAGTGGCCACCCTGCCCGACTTTAGCGATGATACGTTTGATGTATCCGAACTTAAGCTCAATTAGATGGGATAACGCAGTCATCGGATTCAACATTTCCTAAATTGTCGCAACCGGGTCCGTCCTTACCCAGAGCGACAATGACGAAATAGATTATGAACGCAATTACGATATACTTAACGTAGGAGAAAATCTTCATATTTCACAATCTATTTTGAACCGCATTTCCCACCATACATACGGATTAATATGTTCAAAGCAACAACCTCGCTTGGCATTCCCATAGCGAAAGACCCGCTATCAGATTTCAGAAAGTTCCTCTTCGTTATCTGGAAGCACCTTAACCTCCCCGACCCTACCCCTGTTCAATATGACATCGCCTACAACCTACAGCACGGCGACAAGCGAATGATTATCCAAGCATTCAGAGGGGTGGGCAAATCTTGGATTACTTCAGCCTACGTCGTCTGGCTGCTCTACATGAACCCACAGTTAAACATCTTGGTCGTCTCAGCGTCGAAGTCTCGCTCTGATGACTTCACCACGTTTACCCTCAGGCTCATCAGCGAGATGGACATCCTGGCACACCTGAGGCCAAAGACGGACCAAAGACAGTCGAAAATTAGCTTTGATGTAGCCCCTGCATCTGCGTCTCACGCACCCTCAGTGAAATCTGTGGGCATTTCAGGGCAATTGGCTGGCTCACGAGCAGATGTAATCGTCGCAGATGACATCGAAGTACCGAACAACTCCATGACCCAAGGCATGAGGGATAAGCTCTCAGAAGCTGTGAAGGAGTTTGACGCTATTCTTAAACCAGATGGGCGTATCATCTACCTTGGCACACCCCAGAACCAAGAGAGCCTCTACAACAAACTGCCCGACCGTGGATATAAGGTCAGTATCTGGCCAGCACGATACCCGAACGCTGACCAAACTGTTGGCTACGGTCACAAGTTAGCCCGTCTCATCTTAAATGCAATGGCAGCAGACGATACAATCGTTGGAGAGCCAACAGACCCTGCCCGTTTCTCGGATTTCGACTTGCTTGAACGTGAAGCATCCTACGGACGCTCAGGTTTTGCTCTGCAGTTTATGCTCGATACAAGACTCTCTGATGCCGAAAGATACCCTCTTAAGGTGTCCGACCTAATCATCATGGATATACCCACTCAGGAGGCCCCTGAGAAGGTCTCATGGTCATCTGACAGCCAGTATATCGTAGAAGAATTGCCGAACGTAGCGTTCAACGGAGACCACTACCACAAGCCCATGTTTATGAGTCCTGAGTTCGTCGAATACACTAGCTCAGTCATGTCTATCGACCCCTCAGGACGCGGTAAGGACGAAACGGGATATGCAGTCGTAAAGATGCTCAATGGCTACCTATACGTCCGCAGATGCGGTGGCATCGCTGGTGGCTATTCTGAGGAAGCACTGCAGAAACTTGCAGTCATCGCCAAGGAAGAACAGGTCAACGAGATTATCGTTGAGAGTAACTTCGGCGATGGGATGTTTAATCAGCTGTTCATGCCAGTGCTGAACAAGGTTCATCCGGTTACCATGAGTGAGGTCCGTCATAATAAGCAGAAGGAACGCCGCATCATCGATGTTCTTGAGCCAGTGATGAACCAACATCGTCTCGTGATGGACAAGAAGGTCATACAGAAAGACTTTGATAGCTGTCAGCACCTGCCCCCTGAGCAAGCCTTACGTTACCAACTGATGTACCAACTGACCCGTCTCACGGCGGACAGAGGGGCTTTGACTAATGATGACCGACTAGATGCGCTTGCTATGGCTTGTCAGTATTGGGTCGATGCTATGGCTCAGGATGTTGAGCAGCGCATGGGTGTGCGTAGAGAAGAGATGATGGTTCTTGAGTTGGACAGACTTAGAGCAGCGGCATCTATGGGTTACGCTGTTATTACGG
>JADHLF010000022.1 GCA_016780825.1 Planktomarina sp.
CACCGCAGAGCCCATCAGCACATTTCACATCCACCGGTATCCCTGCGGCGATCAGCGCATCACTGGCCGATTGCGTGGCCGTGACAGGAATTTTTTGCCCATTCGCCCGCTCAATCTCAAAGGGATGGTTTTCCCATTCCGGCAGCTCCGGCACCGTAAAGAACTCAGCATGCAGCGCCGCCTCCGGGTAGCCTTTAGAGCGGGCATGATCTAAAATGGCGCTCATATAAGCATCTGGCCCACATACATAAATATGCGTCCCGGCTTCATAGGGCGGCACGGCTCGGGCCATATCAAGGCGCGTGCCTTGATCGGAGTAATGCCGGCTGACACGATCGGCCCAAGCCAACCCGTCAAATGCGTCATCAAAGGCCGCCGTCGATTTTTGACTGGCAGAATACATCAGGCGAAAATCCCCGCCTTTGCGATGAAGCTCATGGGCAAAGGCCACCATCGGCGTCACGCCGATACCGCCACCAAAGAGCAAGGACCGCTTGGCCGAAGGCTCCAATTCAAAATGATTGATCGGTTTGGAGACAAAGACGCGCCGGCCGGGCTCGAAAATTCGGTGCATCAATTGCGAGCCCCCCCGCCCCTCTGGCTCCTCCAGCACTGCGATTTCATAGCAGCTGCGATCGGCCGGGTCACCGCACATGGAATATTGCCGCAAAAATTCCGGCGCGACCACAATGTCCAAATGCGCCCCCGCCGTCCATCGGGGTAAATCCGCACCATCCACCGCCACAAGCCGATATTTCTTAACCGCCCCTGGGCACTCTTCCACCTCAGCGACAGACATTTGAATGACCGGCGCTTCGTGATCGTTTTGGTAGATATGCAAGTGATCCCGGGCCCCTGTGGCAGATTTCGCTTGATAGACCTGTGCTGTGATCATGGCCTGATAGGCCGCAATTCCAGCCTCGCGGTCCATTGGCGCCGGATAGGGATAGGGATGGGGTGCCAAGGGTGCGGGATAAACCGCCAAAGTTTGGTCTTGGTACTTGAGATCCAGATCTTTTTGCAAATACCGCGCGTTGACGGCATGAGCGGTTGGGCGATACCCCCCCTCCTCGGTCAATTCCAAATCCCACCACCATTTTTTAACCGGGTTGAGTTCGCCGCGACCGGCCATATCATCCATCTTTGCCAAAACGGGCGCCATCTGCGGCACGTTCATCGCCGCCCATCTGAAGGGCGCTTCTGCAAACAACCCCTCAAGGTTCCAAGGACAGGTTTTCATGCAGCGTCCACACATGGCGCCGCCCGGTGTCGTGATGCGATAGCTGGCGCATTTCTGACTGTCAGATTTCCAAATTTCATATCCGTTGAACATCAATTTTGGCCCAGCCGTGATCGCCCCTGAGGGGCATTCACGGGCGCATTTATTGCAGCTTTGACAAAACCGCTGCAGGCCAAAATCGATTGGCTTGTCATGGGCCAGAGGCAGGCTCGTGGTCACCACACCAGATTTCAAACGCGGACCCAAAAAAGGGTTTAGGATCACCTCGCCGATACGGCTCACCTCCCCCAGACCAGAGAGCAAGAGCAAGGGCGGTTGCAACACCTCGCCATCCATCACCGTATGCGCCTTGGCCCGATAGCCCAAGTTGCGGATATGTTGCGCAATGATACCGCCCAGAAGGGAAAACCGCAGATAGGCGCGCATGGATTGCGCCACCGAGATCCAATCGTCACCCGAAGCGCCTTCCATCGTTTCAAACCCTTGATCGACAATCATGCTGATCGCCTGATCATGGGGCGGGATGATGGGCGCGCCGCGGGCGTCATGGGAATACCAAGACCACTCGGGGCAGCGTGACACTCCCGTCGCATCAATGCCCAGAAAATAACTGGCCCCTTTGATGTTATCGGCCGCCTGCTCTGGCGCAATCTGTTGCGCGTGAGCGGCGGGCTCGCCATCCTGCAAGAGCACGAAAGCACCAAGCAGCCGTCGTTGGGCAGAGCTGGGCGCAGCCTTGCGCACATAGTGACCTGCGGTGGCGCCCTTTTGCAGCGCAGGCCCCATGTCGCCAAATTGCGCACGGGCAAACATATCCGTCCGTTTGGGCACCCGGGCCACATGCGCCTCGTCAATATAAGTTGTGGGGGTCTCAACCCGCTTTAGGGTTTCAAACGGATGGGCCCCCTTTGCGTAGTGCCGCCGCGCATAGGGATCATGCGACCCTCGGCTCGCGCCACCATGGCGGCCGAGAGTCCACTCCAGCCCCGTCAGGGCGGATCGCGGTTGATCGGCGGCCAAAGGCAAATCCGGTGCCAGCGCCATATCGGTGGTGACAGCGGCCAAACCAAATCTTTGACCCAACCAAGGATGGCTGATCTGCTCCCCCGTCACCTGCGCCAAGCCAGCCTTCACCGCCAAGCGCGCCAACTCCACATCACAGGTGGTGGCCGAATGCGCCCGGGCGCTGTAGCCCAAAATGCGAATATAATTGGCCAAGACCGTGGCGGTTTCGGTCCCCAGAACGGCCGCGCGTTCCGCCTGCGCGTCTTGCACCCAATCGCAGCCGGTCTCCCCCCGGCGCGGGTCCCGCCGATAGGCCACCAAAAAAACCAAAGCATAGGCATGGTGGTCCATGGGCTGCGGCTTGGAGGTCATGCTTTCCTTCAAATCTGCCATGATCACATCAATGCCAGCGGCCAATGTTTTGGTTTGGCGGGTTTGCAGAGCAAGCGACAGGCGATCAATTTGCGGGTTGCGCCGCGGAGCTGTCAACCTGTCCTGAGAGCTCAAAGGCGCTATGCCAACCATGGATATGTCATTAAAATATGCGAAGGCTTTCAGGTGATTGGACCGCTCTTGCCGATCTTCAGGAATTTCCGAGGGCGCTGAATTTTGCGGCCCATCCCGCACCGCATCCATCATGGCTTGGAATTCCGCCATGGCGGGCACCAAGCTGGCACTGTCTGCGGGCCGCTGAAAGGACAGATCCGGCCATGGCGCCAGCCCATCAAGATCGGGCATTTGCGGGCTGCGCTTTAAGATTTCCGTTGGAAAGCGCCCCATATGCACCGGGCGATTGCGATCTGAAAACAGCTTAGCCATGGGCCGCTCCTCTGAGTTGGGCCGTCATGGCCGCCAAAATCGACAGGGCAATTTCTGCCGGTGTGCGGCTGCCGATGTCGAGGCCCACCGGCCCTTGAATCCGGGCAAACTCCGCCGCGCTCACCCCCAGGTCCAGCATGGACTGGCGACGCTTTGCATGGGTCCGGGTGGCTCCCAAGGCCCCAATATAGAATGCATCGCTCGCAACCGCATGTTGCAACGCCGGCGTGTCCATTTTGGGATCATGGGTCAGGGTGACAAGCGCTGTGTGCCGATCAAGGGACAGCCAGGCCAAAGCCTCCTCTGGCCAGTCGACAATCACCTCATGCCCGTCAAAGCGGGCCGGGCTTGCAAAACTGTCGCGCGGATCGATGATGGTCACGAGATAGCCAGCCATCTGGGCCATTGGGGCCAAATATTGCGCAATATGCACCGCTCCAATGATCACCAAGCGCAGGGGCACGGTTTGGACATAGGTGAAGACATCCCCCGCCAGCCCGCCACCTGCCGCAAAAACGGAAGGGTCTGTTTGCGGCGAAATAATGTCACGCCGCCAGCTGGACAGATCCAAACGCAGGGCGATGGGCTCTCGGGCAGATTGGGCCTCAACGAGGCGTTCCAGCACGGCCGGAGCGATCCCCTGGCCCTGACCCACAGGCTCCACCACCAATTCGATTTCACCGCCACAGGCCAGCCCGACCGCGAAAGCATCGGCATCCGCAACGCCATAACGCAGACGCAGGCACTGCCCCGCCTCCAATGCCTCCAGCGCCTCCAAGACCACAGCGCCTTCAACACAGCCGCCCGAAACTGACCCGTGAAAGCTGCCATCGGCGCAGATCACCATCTGAGCACCTATCGGCCGGGGGGCAGATCCCCAGGTGGCCATGACCGTGGCCAGCGCCACGCGCTGCCCCTGTTGGTGCAGCCGCAAGGCCAGTGCTGTGATATTTTCTGAGACTGCCATCTCAACTGCCCCATTGTTTGCCAAATCGCTCCGCAGATGTACCATCAGACTACGAGCAATCGCGGCGACCTGTCCAGTTGCGCCGCATATAACAGCGGTCGCGTCCCGCACATCACCGCGCAGTTAAGCCATTGCGGGCCAAAAGCTCAAGGTAGAGTGCCGCATGATCCAAGCCTGCGCCATCCATCTCATGGACCAAATGATCAAAACGGTCGCGGGTATTTTGCAAAGTGGGCAAGTTTAGCCCAAAACTCTCCGCCTCGGCCAAGGCATTGTTGAGGTCTTTCAGCTGCAATGTGCATAGGCCACCTGGGGTGAAATCCATCGACGTCATACGCGCACCGTGCAGTTGCAAAATCGTGCTGTCAGCAAAGCCGCCTTTCAAAGCCGCGCGCACAGCGGTAGGATCAGCGCCGCCTTTTTGCAGCATCAACATCGCTTCGGCCACCGCCGCAATGGTGATGCCGACGATGGCTTGATTGGCCAATTTCGCCAATTGCCCTGCGCCAATCGGCCCAACATGCACCGGCCGCCCCATAGCGCTCAGCGCGGGCGCGATACGCTCAAAGTCCTCTGGCGTGCCACCGGCCATAATCGCCAGGCTCGCCTCCTCGGCGCCCTTGGTCCCCCCGGATACCGGCGCATCCACATAAGACACCCCCAGCCGCGCCAAGTCTTCAGCTGCCGCCCGCGCCTCATCGGGCTTGATCGATCCCATCTCCACCCAGACCGTGCCGGGCCGCAAAGCGGCGCGCAGCGCCGGGTCAGATTGCACCAAGACCCCAGTCGGCCCATCCGACAGCATGGAGATCACAATATCGGCCTGAGCGACCGCCTCGGACGCATCGCCTGCCACAACAGCCCCAAAGGCGCGTAAAGCCATGGCCTTCGCCGCCGTTCTGTTCCAGACCGCCGTTGAAAACCCCGCCTGGCACAGGTTCCGCGCCATAGGCGCGCCCATAAGCCCTGTTCCCAAGACCGCAATTTTCTGTTGGTGTGACATGCGTTTGACCCTTTGTAAGCAAGACGGGCCAGCCGCCCGTTGCGCATTTGTGCGGCTGGGTCTGGCAAATTGCAACCGGTTAAGTCACCGCAAAGCCGCAGGCGGCCCCAATGGCGCCACCTCAGAGGGCAAACATCCCTGCGGAAAAAGGGGATAAAAATGCAAGATTGTTCGGAAACATCATTGCCTAATGGCGGCGAGCCATGCACATTTGTCATCTCAAAGGACAGAACAGGGGATCCAGATGGGACGACTTTCAGGAAAACGCGCTTTGGTCACCGCCGCAGGACAAGGCATTGGCAGAGCCACCGCTTTGGCCATGGCCGCTGAAGGCGCCAAAGTCTTTGCCACAGACATCAATCCCGAAACTTTGGCTGAGGTGCAATCTGCCAGTACGGGGCAGATGGAAACCTATGTGCTCGACGTGCTGGACGCCACCTCAACTCGTGAGGGCGTCGAGCGCGCGCAGCCAGATATCTTGTTTAATGGCGCAGGTTTCGTGCATCACGGGACCATTTTGGACGCCCGTGAAGACGACTGGGATTTCGCCCTCAACCTGAATCTGCGCTCAATGATGCGCACCATTCAAGCGGCGCTGCCGGGCATGTTGGAACGTGGGGGCGGCTCAATTATCAATATGTCATCGGCCTGTTCGTCGATTATTGGCGCCCCCAATCGCTTTATCTATGGCACAAGCAAAGCGGCCGTGATTGGACTGACCAAATCCGTGGCCATTGATTACATCAAACGAGGGATTCGCTGTAATGCCATTTGTCCCGGCACCGTTGAAAGCCCCTCCTTACATGATCGCCTGCGCGCCACTGGAGATGAGGTGCAAGCCATGAAAGACTTTGTCGCCCGCCAGCCCATGGGCCGCATTGGCACCGCCGAAGAAATCGCAGCCCTTGCAGTTTACCTAGGATCGGATGAAAGTGCCTTCACAACCGCCACAGCACAGGTCATTGACGGCGGCTGGTCAAACTAATCGCTGGCGACCAAAACTTTAACTTAACGAGGACGATCCGCGTGTCAGATATCAAACCGAAATTGCGATCCCAACAGTGGTTCAACAATCCCGACAATCAAGAGATGACAGCGCTCTATCTCGAACGCTATCTCAACTACGGTCTGACACGTCATGAGCTGCAATCGGGCAAGCCGATCATTGGCATTGCCCAGACCGGCAGCGACCTTAGCCCCTGCAATCGCCACCATATTGAACTGTCCAAACGGGTGCGGGATGGGGTCATTGCCGCCGGTGGCACGGTGATTGAAATTCCGGTGCATCCCATTCAAGAGACCGGAAAACGCCCGACCGCGATGTTGGACAGAAACCTGGCCTATCTGTCTTTGGTTGAAACCCTCTTTGGCTATCCGATTGATGGGGTTGTGCTGAATATCGGCTGTGACAAAACAACCCCGGCCTTGCTGATGGCGGCCGCGACCGTCAATATCCCTGCCATTGCCCTTTCCGTTGGCCCAATGCTCAACGGGTGGTTCGGCGGCAAGCGCACGGGCTCTGGCACGATCGTCTGGAAGGCCCGCGAGATGCAGGCCGCAGGTGAGATCGATGATGACGGCTTTATGGACATGGTGGCCTCCTCAACACCTTCGGTTGGCTATTGCAACTCCATGGGCACCGCCACAACGATGAACTCCCTGGCCGAGGGGTTTGGTATGCAATTGCCCGGCTCCGCCGCCATCCCAGCGCCCTATCGCGAGCGCGGGCAGATCAGCTATGAGACCGGGCTGCGGATTGTCGATATGGTACATGAAGATCTGCGACCAAGCCGCATCATGACCCGAGAAGCCTTTGAGAACGCCATTGTGATCAATTCGGCCATCGGCGGCTCGACCAATGCGCCGATCCACCTGAACGGCATCGCCAAACATCTGGGCGTGGCCTTGAACAATGATGATTGGCAAAAACTCGGCCATAAGGTGCCGCTTTTGGTCAACCTGCAACCGGCGGGCGAATATCTTGGCGAGGATTACCACCGGGCCGGCGGTGTGCCGGCGGTGGTTGGTGAATTGCTCGCCGCAGGGCTGTTGCCCCACCCAAATGCCGTGACAGCCAATGGAAAAACCATTGCTGAGAATTGCCAAGATCGCCGCAGCACCAATACCGATGTGATCAAGCAAGTGGCAGCGCCACTGGTCGATGCGGCAGGCTTTATCAACCTGAAAGGCAATCTGTTTGACAGCGCGATCATGAAAACTTCGGTGATTTCGCAAGAATTTCGCAGGCGCTACCTGTCTGATCCGGTCAACCCAAACTGTTTTGAAGGGCGCGCCATCGTGTTCGACGGGCCGGAAGACTTCCACCGCGGCATTGATGATCCAAGCCTCAACATCGACGAAAACTGCGTCCTAATCATGCGCGGTGCCGGGCCAATTGGCTATCCCGGCGGGGCAGAAGTCGTAAATATGCGCCCGCCGTCCTATCTTTTGAAAAAGGGCATCACCTCCCTGCCCTGTTTGGGCGATGGGCGGCAATCGGGCACCTCCGGTTCGCCTTCTATTCTCAACGCCTCGCCTGAGGCTGCAGATGGCGGCGGCCTGGGCTTGGTGCAAACGGGCGATATCATCCGCATTGATTTGAATGCCTGCACCGCCAATATGCTGGTTGAACCGGCCGAGCTTGAGCGCCGCAGGGCCGCCCTTGGCCCGCGCCCCTTCACCCCTGACAGCCAAACCCCTTGGCAAGAATTGTTCCGCCAGAAAGTCAGACCCTTCTCAGAAGGCATGACCCTGGACGGGGCGCATGAATATCAAGACATCGCGCGCAAACATATGCCGCGTGACAACCACTAGGAGTTTTTTAATGAAATTAGTCCGCTATGGCGATTCTGGCGCAGAGCGCCCCGGTTTGATCGACCCCGAAGGCGTGCTGCGCGACCTGTCGGATCATGTGACGGATATTGATGGACGCGTGCTGGGTGATGCGGGATTGGCCCGCCTGCGGGCGCTGGACCCAAGCGCCTTGCCCCCGGTCAGCGGATCACCGCGCCTTGGCCCTGTTGTGGGCAATATCGGCAAGTTTCTCTGCATCGGTCTGAATTATTCCGACCACGCGGCAGAAACCGGCGCGGCCATTCCTGAACATCCCATTTTGTTTTTCAAGGCCAATTCCGCCATCGTCGGCGCCAATGATGACGTGGTGATGCCGCGCGGCTCGACCCATACGGATTGGGAAGTGGAACTTGGGGTGGTGATCGGCACAGCGGCAAAATATGTCAGCGAAGATGAGGCTTTGAGCCATGTCGCCGGCTATTGCATCGTCAACGACGTGTCAGAGCGGCATTTCCAAACGCAGCTGACCGGGCAATGGACCAAGGGCAAAAGCTGCGACACTTTCGGCCCCACCGGCCCCTATCTCGTCACGCGCGATGAAATTGCCGATCCGCAGGCTCTGGAGATGTCACTGGATGTGAACGGCAAACGGATGCAAACCGGCACGACGGCGACCATGATCTTCACAGTCGCGCAAATTATCAGCCACCTGTCTCAGCTTATGACGCTCCATCCCGGAGATGTCATCACCACCGGAACCCCTCCGGGCGTGGGGATGGGCATGAAACCGGAGCCGGTCTATCTCAAGCCCGGCGATGTGATGGAGCTTGAAATCTCTGGCCTTGGCAAGCAGCGCCAAACCGTGCGCCAAGACGCATAACCAACACACCATGCCCCGCCTGTGAGGCCGCTCACGGGTGGGGCGTTCCAAATGTGACCCCCTGCCCTCCAATGACTGCCATTTCGACCATACGCAATCTTGGACCGGCCATGGAAGCCGAGTTAAATGCGGCCGGCATCCCGACCGCAGAGGCCTTGCGGGCCTGCGGCGCAGATGAGGCCTACCGCCGATTGCTTCGCTCCGGCGCGCGGCCGCATTTAATCGCCTATTATGTGCTGCATATGGCGCTTCAAGGCCGCCCCTGGAATGATTGCAAAGGCGCCGAGAAAGCGGCGCTGCGCGGGAATTTCGACGCGCTTGTCGCCGAGCACCGGAGCCTCAACGATCATGGCATTGAAAAAATTCTAGATTGCATCGGCACAGGCCTGCGGCGATAAAAAAGGCCACACCCCGAAGGGTGCAGCCCAAAACCCCGATGGGTTTTATTTAGCCAACCAGTTCGAGACCGGAAAAGAAATAGGCAATCTCTTGTGCGGCAGTCTCGGGCGCATCTGAGCCATGCACGGAGTTTTCACCGACGGATTCGGCAAATTCTGCGCGGATGGTGCCGGGGGCGGCATCTGCGGGATTGGTTGCGCCCATAACTTCGCGGTTCTTGGCAATGGCGCCCTCGCCTTCCAAAACCTGCGCGACGATCGGCGCGGAGGCCATGAATTCGCACAGCTCACCGTAAAACGGGCGCTCTTTATGCACCGCATAGAATTCACCGGCCTGAGCCATGGTCAAATGAATGCGTTTTTGCGCCACGATGCGCAGGCCAGCCTCTTCGAATTTGGCATTGATCTTGCCGGTCAGGTTGCGGCGGGTTGCATCAGGTTTGATGATTGAGAATGTGCGTTCCAGAGCCATGTTCAAGGGCCTTTCTATTGCGGATTGATATTGTCCGGCGCGTTAGCATGCGGCGCGCGGATTGGAAAGCCTTGATTGCAACTGGCGCGGCGGCGGCGGGCGAGATTGCGCGGGCCGGCGCAATCGGCTAACCTGCGCCATATTCAGACAAATTGATTTCCATGCAGATAGAAATTTACGATAAACCCGCTGAACTGAGATTGATCCAAGCCTGCCGCAGGGGGGTGCCGGCAATATTCAGTCGGAAACGGCCCGAAAAGGGCAGTGCCTACAACACCATCCGCGCCGGGCTGATCCGGGCGCTGTTGCTGGGCACCGGCGATTGCCCCCCCGGCCCGCGGGGTGGGGATTGCCGGTGCATGGATCACAGGCAAGCTGGGTCTTGCCGGCGAGGCCCTGCCGGTGCCGCTGGGGCTGATCCATTGCACCCTTGAAGAGGATATCGTGCTGCGCGATTGCACCCTTCCCGCGCTCCACCTGACCGGCACTCATTTGCCCAAACTGGATGCCGACCGCCTGCAGTGCAACGGGCCGCTGCATCTGCGGGCTGGGTTTCAAGCAACCGGTCTGGTCGATCTGAGCGGCGCTGAGATCACCGGGCAGCTGGACTGTGACGGCGGAAAGTTTTTAGCGCAGGGCATGGGGCTGGACTGCAGTGCCATAAAAGTTGGAGCCAGTGTATTTTTGAGCGAAGGATTTGAGGCCCAAGGAGAGGTCAATCTGGTCGGCGCGAAGATTGACGGGCAGCTGGCCTGTGACGGCGGCAAGTTTTTGGCAGAGGGTATTGCGCTGGAGGGCAATGCCATATCAGTCGGGGCGGGTGTGTTTTTGCGTAATGGATTTACCGCTAAAGGTGAGGTCAATCTGATCGGTGCGAAGATTGACGGGCCGCTGGACTGTGACCGCGGTAAGTTTTTGGCAGAGGGTATTGCGCTGCACTGTGATGCCATAACAGTCGGGGCGGACGCGTTATTCTCTGGCCAATTTGAATCCCGGGGCTGGATAAATCTGACCCGGGCGGAGATTGCCGGAAATTTGTGGATATCCGGCGCCACCCTCACCACGGGTTTAGTTGCTCAAGGGATGCGGGTGCGGGCCGTGTTTGCATGGAAGGATGTAACGGGCGACGGGATCGGGGTTGATTTGATCGACGCCCATGTTGGTACCTTGCTTGATAGTCCCGGCTCTTGGCAGTCTGTAAAAAAATTGCGCCTGTCCTCCTTTCGCTATGACCAGATCGAAAGTGACATGGATGTGCAGGAACGCTTGGACTGGCTGGCCAAACATGACGCAACTGTCAACCGTTTCACCCCGCAATCCTATGTACAGCTGGCCAATGTCTTGCGCCGACAAGGGTTTGCCGGGGATGCCGCGCGGGTCTTGGAGAGGCGTGAAGACAGGCAGCGGCTTCAAGAATATCTGGATGGCCAAGCCGCGCATAAACAATCACGCGATAATTTGAACGGTGATCTGCGCCCGGCAGCCGCCTCCTTGTGGGCAGATGGAAAATTTGTCCTGACTGTGCTAAAATACTTTAGGGGCTATCTATTTGGCCAGAGGCTCGGATATGGCCGCCAACCCGAGCGGGTGTTGCGTTGGGTAGCCGTTATCTTGATAGTCACCATCTGTTTTGCCCAACAAATCCACATCCACGGGCAGTTTGCGCCGACCTCCTCGGTCGTCTTGACCTCGCAGGACTGGCTGGACAGTTTCCCAACGGAGCCCCTCCACCCCGACTCGCCGCTCTGGCGCGCGCAGCTGGACGCTTGGGCGCAGACCACATCCGGGCGCGACTATACAAGCTTCAGCGCCTTTCTCTATGCGCTCGATCTATTTATCCCGCTGGATGCTTTGGGGCAGGAAAAAAATTGGGCGCCCTCCGCCGAACGGGGCGGGTGGGGCGAATGGGGCCACCGGCTGCGCTGGCTTGTGCAAATGGCCGGCTGGGTGATTACCGCCATAGGCGCGGCGGTGGTCACCGGGTTGATCGGTCGGCGGGATTGACCTTTCCTGCGCTTCGCGTCATGGGAGAGCCATGCTGAAAATCCAAGATATCACCTATGCCGTCGACGGCCGCCGCTTGTTTGAGGGCGCCAGTGCAACCGTTCCCACGGGCCATAAAGTGGGCTTTGTCGGCCCCAATGGCACGGGAAAAACCACGCTTTTTCGCATCATACGCGGGGAATTGGCGCTGGAAAGCGGCGCGATTGAACTGCCCCGACGGGCCAAGATTGGCGGCGTGGCGCAGGAGGCCCCGGCCAATGATCTGTCGCTGCTCGACACGGTTTTGGCCGCAGATGTCGAGCGGGCGGCGCTTTTGGCCGATTCCAGCGAAGATCCCAACAGAATCGCCGAGGTGCAAACCCGTTTGGCCGATATTGATGCCTGGTCCGCCGAAGGGCGCGCCTCTGCCATTCTCAAAGGTTTGGGGTTCGACGAGGCGGCGCAAAAGCGCCCCTGCTCTGATTTCTCAGGCGGTTGGCGCATGCGGGTGGCCCTGGCGGCGGTATTGTTTTCTGCACCAGATCTTTTGCTGCTGGATGAGCCGACCAACTATCTCGATCTTGAGGGCACCATCTGGCTCGAAGCGTTTTTGGCGCGCTATCCGCATACGGTGGTGGTGATCAGCCACGACCGCGACTTGCTCAACCGCGCCGTGGGCGGAATCTTGCATCTTGAGAACAAACAATTGACCTTCTACCAAGGCAATTACGATACATTCGCCAAAACCCGCGCCGCCAAACGCGCGGTGCAAGCGGCCGCGGCGAAAAAGCAATCGGCGCAGCGCGAGCATTTGCAAAGTTTTGTCGATCGCTTCAAAGCCAAGGCCTCCAAAGCCAAACAGGCCCAATCGCGCGTCAAGGCGCTGGAGCGCATGGAGCTGATCACCCCGCCGGAGGAAGTGGCAAAGCGGGTCTTTACCTTCCCGCAACCCGAAGAGCTGTCACCACCCATTGTTGCGATTGAAAACGGGGCCGTCGGCTATGGCGGGCCGGATATCCTGTCTCAGCTGGAGTTGCGGATTGATCAGGACGACCGCATTGCGCTTCTGGGCAAGAATGGTGAAGGCAAATCGACCCTGTCGAAATTGATCTCTGGCCGGCTCAAAACCTCTGCCGGGCGGCTCGTGACCCATAACAAATTGCGCATTGGCTATTTTGCCCAGCATCAGGTCGATGAATTGAACCTGGACGAAACACCGCTGCAACATCTACAATCCGAGCGCCCCGATCACAGCCCGGCCCGCCTGCGCGCCATGCTCTCGGGCTTTGGTCTGGGGCCCGATCAAGTTGATACGGTGGTTGCGCGCCTCTCGGGCGGGCAAAAGGCGCGCCTGTCGCTCTTGCTGGCCACATTGGATGCGCCGCATATGCTGATTTTGGATGAGCCGACAAACCACCTGGACATCGAAAGCCGCGAGGCCTTGGTGCAAGCTCTGACAACCTATTCTGGCGCGGTGATCTTGGTGAGCCACGACATGCATCTTTTATCGCTTGTGGCCGACCGATTGTGGCTGGTCTCAGGCGGGCGGGTCACACCCTTTGATCAGGATCTCGCAGCCTATCGCGATTTTCTTCTCGGCGGGGCTGCGCCCAAGAAATCCTCTGAAAAGCCCAAGGTCAAAAAGCCAGGACGCGAGCAACGCATGGCCGCGCGCAGCGCGTTGAAACGCGCCGAAGAGCGTATCGAGAAAATCACAGTGATGCAGGAAAAACTGCAAGAAAAACTCGCAGATCCAAAGCTCTATGAGGATCACAATGCTGCCGACCTTGCAGTCTGGCAAAAAAAGTTTCATGAGATGGAGACCGCCCTGCTGCGGGCAGAACAGCTATGGCTCAGCGCCAGTGAAACTGTAGAGAAATTGGAAAATGGCTGATTTGATTGACACATTGCCGCTGATATGGGCTTTTGCCGCCTTATTCGTGGTGATTGATCCGATTGGCCTGGCGCCGATCTTTGTGGCTTTGACCCAAGGCATGGAGCCGGGCAAGCGCAAGGCGATTGGGATGCGCGCCTGTATGATCGCCTTTGTTATCCTGGCGCTCTTCGGGTTCTTCGGCGAGTCTGTATTGGGATTCGCCGGCATCTCCATGCCGGCCTTTCAGATTGCCGGTGGGGTTTTACTTTTCTTGACCGCCCTGGAGATGCTATTTGAGCTGCGCGCCAAACGGCGCAGCTCAAAAGGTGATGAGGTTGAGGATGATGACCGAGATCCATCGGTCTTCCCCTTGGCGACCCCCTTGATCGCCGGACCCGGGGCAATTGCCACGATCATTTTGTTGACCAATGAGGCACAGGGCAATTTATTGCAGCAAATCAGTGTCATTGTGGTGATGGGCGCGGTTGTTCTCACAGCCTTTATTTTGTTCATGCTGGCAGGAGTGATGGAGCGCGCCTTAGGACAAACCGGAATTTTGGTGGTCAGCCGGGTCTTGGGCATGCTATTGGCAGCTTTGGCGGTGCAATTTATCTTAAACGGATTGCTTGGCTTTAGCGCGACCCTGGGCTGACGCAGAGCGCCTGCGCGCAATAGGAAGGCAGATATGAGCGGCGACTCACTTGCAAGTCTTGGTTATTTGGCCCTGCTGCTTTTGGCTTTGGGCGGCGCTTATTTGGCGAGCCATCGCCAATCTGTCGGAAAATCGCTGCAAATGGCTCTTGTCTGGGGCATGATCTTCATGGGCTGCATGGCCATTTATGGCCTCTGGGGCGATATAAGCCGCGATTATAGCCGCAACACCCAGCCCATCACCCGGCAGGACGGTGCGATTGCACTGCCCCGCGCCCCCGACGGGCATTATTATGTGACGGCTGAGGTGAATGGCACCGAAATTGATTTTCTGGTCGACACTGGGGCCAGTGATATCGTCTTGTCGCGCACAGATGCCGCGCGCATCGGGTTTGATTTAGACAAGCTGGCGTTTTTAGGCAGCGCACGCACCGCAAATGGCGTTGTGCCCATCGCCTTTAGCCGAGTCAAAACCATTCGCCTTGGTCCCTATGTGGACCAAAACATCTCCGTCTCAATCAATGGTGGTGAGATGGATAAGAGCTTGTTGGGTATGAGCTACCTCGGGCGTTTTGGGCGGATTGAAATTGCCCAGGATCAACTGATCCTACAGCGCTGACCCGGTTTGCACATGTCTTGGCCTTCGCTAGGCTGTCCGCGCGGTGTTTTCAGCCTGAAGCGCCCAATTGCCTTGGGATTGGCTCCAATATTTCGCAGCAATCCCAGCCTCGGTCAGCGACTTCCATTGCGCGCGCGCCGTTTGCATGTCCGCGCCATTGTCGTCCTGAAACAAAATACACACGCGCCTGCTGGATAAGACCTCATCGGCGGTCACGGAACTGCCGCCGATGCAAATCAAACAGTCATACGGCGCCTCATGACCCTCCAGCGCCAGCACCACAGGTTGATCGTCCTCCTGCGCCGTGCCGGCAAGCCCATGGGGCAGGAACTCTTCCGCGGGGCCCTGCCACAGCGCATCATCGAGCTGCTGCATCTCCGCCTCCTCCCGGCCACGGATCACCACCCGCCAGCCATTGGCCAGGCATTTGCCCAAAAGCGGGCGCAGCGCCTGATCCACTCTCTGGCGTGTCAGGTGGTAGAAATAGACCTCACTCACCCGGCGCGCCCTCCCCCTTATCCTCGTAATGATCTGCAATCAGACGGTTCAAGGCCCGAACGCCCCATCCGGTGGCGCCTTTTGGGGCAAAGGCGCTTTCTGCGGCAATGGAGGCCACGCCGGCGATATCCAGATGCGCCCAAGGCATATCCTCTTTCACAAACCGCTGCAAAAACTGCGCAGCTGTGATCGATCCCGCTGCCCGTGTGCCCACATTTTTCATATCTGCAATGCGTGATTTGAGCATTTTATCATAGGCCGGCGCCAAGGGCATCCGCCAAGCGCCTTCGCCTTCAGCTGTCGCCGCCGTGATGAAATCCTTAGACAATTTGTCATTATTGGAAAATACGCCGGCCATTTCATGACCCAAACCAATGATGATGGCGCCGGTCAAAGTCGCCAAGTTGATCATGCCGCTCGGCGCGAAACGCTCTTGAGTGTACCAAAGAATATCGGCCAAAACCAAACGCCCTTCGGCATCTGTATTGATGACTTCAACCGTATCGCCTTTCATAGATTTGATAACATCGCCAGGGCGCACTGCATTGCCGGAGGGCATATTTTCCACCAAGCCCACGACGCCAACCACATTTGCCTTCGCCCCGCGCTTTGCCAAGGCCTTCATCACCCCGGCAACAACGCCCGCGCCGCCCATATCCATTGTCATATCTTCCATGCCGGCAGCCGGTTTCAAGGAAATGCCGCCTGTATCAAAAACAACCCCTTTGCCCACCAAAGCAAATGGCGCCTCTTCGCCGCCGCCCTCCCAGCGCATGACGACCACCTTCGAGGGGCTGTCGGACCCCTGGCCCACGCATAATAGGGTGCGCATACCGAGTTTTTCCAGCTCCGCCTCTTCCAGCACTTCAACCTTGAGCCCCAAATCGCTCAAAGCCACAAGTTGCTCCGCAAAATGGCTTGTTGTCAGCACATTGGCCGGCGCGTTGGTCAGATCGCGGGTGAAAAATACCCCGTCCAATACGGCCATTTTCGTCTCAATCTCCGCCTGCTGTTCCAGAGCATCGGCGCCCATCACCTCAACATCAAATGGTTTTGGAGTCGCGTCGCTTTTTTGGTCCAAATACTCATAATTGCGTAGCGCCATGCCCTCGATTAAATCGCTGATCCGCTTAAATTTGCTACAGGCTATGATAAAGCGCTCACTGACGCTGGCCTTGGCCAGTTCCACGCCACAGCTGCGCACCTCGCTTTGTGTGGCGTTGCGGTTGATCTTCGCCACGCTGACCGCGCAGGCCACCAAGCCCGTGGGGTAGGATAGGGTGATCACCTTCCCTGATCCTAAGTCTTTAAAACCTTTAGAGTCCAAAAATCTCGCCAGGGCCCCCTTGGTTGCCTTGTTGATCCGACGCGCCACCGCATCCATGCGGCCGTCCTCTTGTACCAAAAGAACGATTTGCCCCTCATGGTCCTGCAAGCGATCTAAATCCAACTCAGAGACGGTAAATTTTGGCAAGGGTGTCATGGGCGTTCCTTTTTAAAAAAATATGAGCAAAGCCTAGCCTGTTGCATTGATTTTGACCAGATTCATGTTTCTGTTCGGTGCAATTTCCTTTAGCAGTGAACAGAAGATCACTGCGGGGGCCATATGGGGCGGATCAACACATATATTCTAAAGCAATTGCTCACAATGTTTGGGTTTTTTGCATTGGTGTTGGTGTTGATCTATTGGATCAATCGCGCGGTGCGCCTGTTCGATCGGCTAATTGCCGATGGCCAATCCGCATTGGTCTTTTTAGAGTTCACCTCGCTCACCCTGCCCTGGATGATTTTTGCAATCGCCCCAATCGCCGGATTTGCCGCGGTGATCTATGTGGTCCATCGCTTGGCGACCGACCGGGAATTGGTCGTCATGCAAACCGCGGGCCTATCGGTGGCGCAAATTGCCAAGCCTGTTTGGATTTTTGCCATCAGCCTGGCCGTCCTAACCCTGGTCCTCAGCAGCATCTTGGTCCCGATTAGCCAAGCTCAATTGCATCAAAGGCAGATGGAAGTTGCGGAAAATCTGACGGCAAGGCTGCTGACCGAAGGCAAGTTCTTAACCCCGAGTGATACCGTCACCTTTTATTTACGCCATATCACCGCGGAAGGTGAGCTTGAGGGGGTTTTCCTCAATGACGCGTCAAACCCGGCTAAAAATATCACCTATTCTGCGGCCAAGGCCTTTTTGGTGCGCTCGGTGGATGGGCCGCGTTTGGTGTTGATTGACGGGGTGATTCAAAACCTGGATCTTGCGACCGAAAAGCTGGCCGTGACCCGATTTAATGATTTTGTCATAAATATTGGCCAAATCGTCAGCCCCGGTGGCACGGCCATCAAAGGCTCGAGACATTATACCAGCCTGCGGCTGATCGCCCAACTCATCGGCGCGCCGGACATGAAACAGAGCGCCCGTTTTGACGTGCTTTATACGCTGCATCAGCGACTGGCAGGGCCGGTGTTATCGGTCTTTCTGGTGCTGATTGGATTTGCCGTCATGGTGACAGCCCGTTACAGCCGATTCGGCCTCTGGCGTCCAATCTTAATGGCGGTCATCTGCCTGATTTTGGTCAAATTTGTTGAAGGCCTATGCTTAGATTACAGTCGCCAAAGTCAGGATGCGCTTTGGGTTCTATACCTGCCAGCGCTCTTTGGCGCTATGCTGTCTTACGGCATCATCTTCAAGGCCGATCAAATTTGGATCTCAGATAAGGCGCCGAGCTTATGATTTTGCATTTGTATTTTGCCCGCCGTTTTGCCTTGGCATTTACCTATGTTTTGGGCGGTTTTTTGGTTTTGGTGGTCTTGCTGGATTTCATCGAACAAATGCGCCGGTTTCGCGGCGTGGAGGTCACGCTCAGCCAAAAAGCGCAGTTGGTGGCGCTGAACGTACCGGCAACACTCTATCAAATGCTGCCGCTGGTCACCGTTCTGTGCTCAATCATGTTGTTTTTAAGCCTGGCCCGCAGCAGTGAATTGGTGGTCACCCGGGCGGCAGGGCGCTCAGCTCTGCGCGCGCTCTACGGCCCCCTCCTCACCTCGCTGCTGATCGGGCTTTTGGCTGTGGCGATGATCAACCCAATCGTTGCCGGCACGCAAAAGAAATACGAGCTGCTTCTGTCGAGTTTCTTCACATCAAGGGTCAGTGCCGTTGCCGTCTCAAGCACCGGACTTTGGTTGCGCCAAGGCGACGAGCACGCGCAAACGGTCATACATGCCAAGCGTAGCAATTTGGACGGCACGCGGTTGTTTGACGTGGCCCTTTACGAGTTCGACCTCAGCGGCAAGGCCACCCGACGCATTGCAGCCACAACCGCGACTTTGGAGGACGGTTTTTGGGATCTTATCAATGCGAAAGAGTGGCAGTTGCAGATCGGGGGCAATCCGGAGGCTGAGGCAGATAAGAAAAGGCAATATAAAATTCCAACGGAATTGACGAAAGACCATATTCACGACAGCTTTGGCAGCCCATCTTCTATTCCGATCTTGCAATTGCCCGCCTTTATCAATCAATTGGAAAAGGCAGGCTTTTCCGCCAGGCGCCATCGGGTTTGGTTTCACATGGAGATGGCTCTGCCGTTGTTTCTGGCCTCAATCGTCATGATCGGCGCAGGGTTCACGATGCGACACGGAAGGCAAAATCGAACAGGTCTGCGCGTGCTCCTGACCTTATTATTTGGCTTTGGTCTTTATTTTCTGCGCAATTTCGCCCAAATTCTCGGTGAAAATGGCCAGCTACCAGAGATTTGGGCGGCATGGATTCCACCCGTCGCGGCCATTGGGCTGTCCTTGGCGTTCCTTTTGCACACAGAGGACGGATAGATGAGATGGCTTCTTATCACAGTCCTTTGGATGTTTGGCGCGCAAGCACTTTGGGCTCAAGAGGCGGCCCATTTAATTGCCGACCGCATTGACATTTTGCCCAATGGCACCCTGCGCGCCAGTGGCTCTGTAACAGTGTGGCATGACGGCGTTCAAATTACCGCTCAGGCCATCACCTATGCCAGCGGCGACGGGCGATTGTCGCTGACCGGGCCGATTAAGCTGCAAGACGGCAGCGGAACCGTCATACTGGCCGATCAAGCCGATCTTTCGCCCGATCTTTCCGCGGGGATCATCACAAGTGCGCGGATCATCTTGAGCCAGCAAGTGCAAATTGCAGCGGCTCAGATTTCCCGTGTGAACGCGACCTATTCCGAAGCCTCGCATGTCTCTGCCACCTCCTGTTTTGTCTGCACAGGTCAAACGCCCCTTTGGCAAATTAGGGCCAAACGGATCGTGCATGACAGCGCCGAAAAGCAAATTTATTTTGAGCAAGCGCAATTGCGGGTGATCGGTCTACCCGTGTTTTTCTTTCCCTATTTGCGATTGCCCGATCCCAGCTTGAAACGCGCCACAGGATTTTTGGTCCCAGAGCTGACCACCTCGACGACCCTGGGCACCGCGATCCGCACCCCCTATTTCATTAAACTCGGCGATAATCGCGACATCACCCTGGCGCCAATGGTGTCTTCGCGCACCAAAACCCTCGGGCTGAGATATCGCCAAGCCTATCACACGGGAACCATCGAGCTTGAAGGCGCTTTTTCACGCGACGAGCTCCTAATTGGCCAGGATCGGGGCTACCTCTTCGGCACAGCCAATTTCGCTTTGGGCGGTGACTACGCCCTCAACGGACAGCTGCAAAGCACAAGCGATCCGGCCTATTTATTTGAATATGATGTCAAAGAAATTGACAGGCTGGAAAACAAAATCACCCTTGAGCGCAGCCAAAGCGACCGAAATATAGAGCTGCGGTTCTCGAACTATCATTCCTTGCGGGACAGTGAGAGCAATGCCACGCAACCAACTTTGGTCACCGAAGCCATCGCAGAGCAGCGCATCTATCCCAAGGGCTTGGGGGGCGTCTTTGATCTGGAAGCGAGCCTATTGACCAGCTACCGCTCCTCCACATCCCCCATCGACGGACCCGACAGCGGCGATGAGGTCGACGGCTATGATACGCTGCGCCTCTCCTCGCTGGCCAATTATCGCCGCGATTGGGTGCTGCCCAAGGGCCTGGTGGTCGATTTCAGCGCGGAGCTCGAGGCTTCGCATTACCTGGTGCGCCAACACGTCAATATTGCGCCTGCGAGCACAAGGATCAGCGGCGGTGGCGCCCTGGGCCTACGCTGGCCCCTCGCCCAGAGGTTCGCCGGGGGCACCGTGCAGCGGCTCGAACCACGCATTCAATTGGCCGGTGTCATGTCGCAGTCAAACGCCATTCCCAATCAAGACAGCACGCAGGTCGAATTTGACGAGGGCAATCTGTTCCGCTTCAATCGCGCGCCGGGTTTTGATCTGGTCGAAACAGGTCCACGCATGAATATCGGGCTGGCCGGTGGCATTGAGTATCCCAACCAAACCAAGATTGGCTGGGAGATTGGCCGAATTTATCGAACCGACAGCGCCACCAGCTTCACCAAGACCTCCGGCCTGAGCGGCCATGTGAGCGATTGGCTCCTCGCCGCCCATGTCCAAACCCCTTTTGGCATAGAATTGGTCGCGCGCAGCCTTCTGGAGAATGTCGGTTGGCTCAAAAAATCCGAAATTCGCGCCAGCTGGCACAGTCTCAAACATCGGCTGGATGCAACCTATGTTGGGCTAACCGCGGATGCGGCGGAAAATCGCAACGTGGCCTTGAGCTCACTTGCGTTGAAATGGAATTACCAATTTTTGCCCGAATGGCGCTCCACCTCAGAATTTCAATTTGATTCCTCCATCGGTGAGGCGTCCAAATTCACATTTGGGTTGGAATATTCGAATGAATGCGTCCTGGTCGATTTTTCGGCCTCGCGTCGCTTTGCAACATCCGCTACATTGACAGATAAAACTGAATTTGGTCTGAGTGTAGAACTGGCTGGATTTTCTACAGGCGTCAGAAACATAAAGAAAAGCCGTCAATGCGGCGCATCATAAACGAGGTTTGAAATGATCAAGATCACCCTGCGCTTAGGCCTTGCAGCTCTTGTTCTGATCGGCTCGCTTCACAGCACAGCTCAGGCGCAAGGCGCGTTTGATCCGGTGATTTCTGTGAACAGAGCGGCCATCACCGCTTATGAGCTGGAGCAACGCGAGCGTTTTTTGGAAATTTTACAGCGCTCCTCCGGCATGGCGCAGCGCGCGCGGGACACATTGATTGAAGATCGCTTGAAAATGGCAGCCTCTGATCGGGCCGGTATTGGATTGAGCGACGCGCAACTGGCCAAAGCCATGGAAGATTTCGCCGCCAATGCCAATCTCGAGCTCGATCAATTGCTGGAGACTTTGGCCAAAAGCGGCGTTGATGAGCAAACCTACCGCGATTTCATCGAAGCAGGGGTGACCTGGCGCGAACTTATTCGGGCCCGCTTTGCCGCGCGCAGTGCGCCCAGTGAAGCAGAAATTGACCGCGCGCTCGCCTCGGCCGGCGCTCAAGGCGGGGTCAAAGTGCTTTTGACTGAAATTGTTTTGCCCGCCGGATCTACCGAAGAGCTGAACAGCGCACGCCAAACGGCGGAGCGCTTGGGACGGATCACCTCAACCGCTGATTTCTCTGAACAGGCCCGCCGATTTTCGGTGGCGCAATCGCGGGTGAATGGCGGCCGGCTGGACTGGGCCAATCTGAGCGATTTGCCCGACGGTCTGCGTCCTATCATTTCGGGTTTGCGCCCAGGTCAGATCACCACGCCCCTTGAGGTGACAAATGCCATCGTCTTGTTTCAATTGCGCGATGTGGCAGAGACCACTTCGCAATCCCCAGAAATCTCCGCCATGGAATACGCGCGTGTGCGTGGACCGGCGGATGCTGTAACAGCCGCCGCGCGCATGGCCGATACATGCGATGATTTTTACGGCGCGGTCAAAGCGGATCCGTCGCTCAGCTTCAAAATCCATTCCGAAAGCCCCGATCAAATTCCCCAAGCCTTATCGCTGCGACTGATGGGGCTTGATAAGAATGAATATGATGCCCTGCCAACAGCAGAGGGGGAACCGGCTGAAATTGTCATGCTCTGCGCACGGGTCTATGCGGCACTGGAAGATGTCTCGCGCGGACAAGTTGCAGATAATCTGCGCTCTGCGCGCATCTCGAGCCTGGCCGATGGGTTTCTCGCCGAGCTGCGCGCAAGTGCAGATATCGTCTATCATTAACGCCGATCGGGGTGGTGGTTTTACAAGGTTTCAAACCCAGAGCCGTTGACAGCTGGCGCTTTGAAATTTGATTTTTGGTACAGGTGCTTTGTTGAGAACAGATCAGACCACACGCGCGCCCCTTGCTGTCACCTGCGGCGATCCTGCGGGCATTGGGATTGAGATATTTCTGGCGGCACGAAAAGACATTGGCCCTGACATCCCGATGGTGCTATTTGCCGACCGGCAGCATCTGCCGCGCGATATTCCGGTCACGCTGTTTCAACCCGATACCGCGCCCCCTCCCCCAGATCACATTTGGCTGCATCAGATCGATTTCTCCCAGCCCGCACATCCCGGCCGCCCCGATCAGCGCAATGCAGCCGGGGTCATCGCGGCCATTGAACAGGCGGTGCGGCTCACCCAGGCCGGACAGATGGCCGGACTATGCACGGCGCCCATTCACAAGGCGATTTTGCAAGACGGGGCTGGGTTTCAATTTCCTGGGCATACGGAGTTTCTGGCGCATCTCTGCGGCGTTGAGCAGGTGGTGATGATGCTGACCTGCCCGGCCCTCTCTGTGGTCCCGCTCACCATTCATATTCCCATCAGCGATGTGCCAAAGTCCATCACTCGGGAGGTGTTTCACAGCACGGCCCATATCCTCCATGAGGCTTTGCGCCGAGACTTTGGCATTGCAGCACCGCGCATCAGCGTTGCCGGGCTCAATCCCCATGCCAGTGAAGGCGGAAAAATTGGCCGCGAAGACATAGACCAAATCACCCCTTGGATTGCCGAGCTGCAAAGCGCAGGACTGTCGATCACAGGGCCGCATTCCGCCGATACGATGTTTCACCCAAAGGCGCGCGCCGGATATGATGCGGCCCTGTGCATGTACCATGATCAGGCCTTGATCCCCATCAAAACCTTGGATTTTTCCGGCGGCGTGAATGTCACCTTGGGGCTGCCCATCGTGCGCACATCTCCCGACCACGGCACCGCCTTTGATATCGCCGGTAAAGGCCTTGCGGACGCCTCCTCAATGGTTCAAGCCATTGGCTGTGCAGATCGCATGATAAGGGCGCGCCAAAATGCAAATTGACGACCTTACCCCGCTGCGCGACGTGATCGCCACCCATGGATTAGCCGCAAAAAAATCTTTGGGCCAAAATTTTCTACTGGATCTCAACCTGACATCAAAAATTGCCAGATTGGCCGGAGATATAAGCGGCCATGACGTCTTAGAAGTCGGCCCCGGACCGGGAGGCTTAACGCGCGGGCTTTTGGCTGCCGGCGCACGCCGGGTTGTGGCCTTAGAAAAAGATCCCCGCTGCATGGCTGCGCTGGCGGAGATTTCTGCGGCCTATCCCGGCCGTTTGGATGTGTTCAATGCCGATGCTTTGGATTTTGACATGCGCGGCCAGCTCACCGGGCCGGTGCGCGTGGTGGCCAATCTGCCCTATAACGTGGGCACTGAGCTCTTGGTGCGCTGGCTAACACCGAAAGACTGGCCACCCTTTTGGAGCACTTTGACCTTAATGTTTCAAAAAGAAGTGGCAGAGCGGATCATCGCGAAACCCGGTTCAAAGGCCTATGGGCGCCTTGGTGTCCTGGCCCAATGGAAAAGCACCCCCTCTGTGGTGATGGAACTGCCGCCAGAAGCCTTTACCCCGCCGCCGAAGGTCCACTCGGCGGTTGTACATCTCGAAGCCTTGGCGGAGCCACGCTTTCCAGCGCCCGCGGGGCTATTGTCGTCCACCGTTGCCATGGCGTTCAATCAGCGCCGAAAAATGCTCCGTTCGAGCCTGAAATCTGCAGCACCTGATATTGAAACCGCATTGCGCGATGCCGGACTAGAACCCACGGCGCGCGCCGAAGAAATTTCTCTAGAAGGTTTCTGCGCCTTGGCGCGCCGCTTGGCAAAATAGATCAATAAACCAAGCTCTTTCCCAAGCGCGGCTGAGGCTCAAAGGGGTCTGATTTATTCTTCCGGAAGAGGCGCAGGCTGGGCCTCTGCATCCGCTGCGGGCACCGCCGCGTCACTTGCCGGTTTTGCAGGGCGACGACGCAGGCGCGGTTTGGCAGGTTCTGTGCTTTTGGTTGGCTCTATCGGCGGCGTTTGCGCCAAATCCTCTGGGTTCAACGGTGCCAAATCTGGCTGCGGGGCGTCTGAAAAATCAGCGACATCCAATGCAGAGGGCATCTTGTTTGGTTCGTCATCGCCGCGATCCCGCCGCGCATCCACGCGATCACTGCGTTCCTGATCCCGTTGAGCTTGTTTTTCACGATTCTCACGATCTTGCTGCTCGCGGCGGGCTTCGATTTCGCGCTGAGCTTCTGCCAAGAGTCGCATGTAATGTTCTGCGTGCTGCTGGAAGTTTTCAGCTGCCACACGGTCGCCTGACAATTGCGCATCGCGGGTAAGTTGTTGGTATTTTTCAATAATTTGCTGAGGCGTGCCACGCACCTTGCCCTCAGGCCCCGAACTGTCGAACACGCGGTTCATGATGTTGGCGCCGGAGCGGTTGTTATTGCTACGATTATTCTTCGAGCGAGGGCGCGTTTTTGAAGATCTCATGTTTTGAAAAAGCCTATTTGGCGACGGACCGATTAAGTACTAACTGCAATGGGTCATGATTGGGTTTAATGTCGTACATGCCTGGGCATGGTCTCGACGACCTGTACAAACCATGTTTGGGCCAAATCAGCAAGCGAAAAATCGCTATTTGTGCGGATTAGTTGTTTTTTGCCGGCCGTGCACGGCAGGAGACCACCCGCGGCCGGTGATCCAAATCTTCCAATATGGCAATGTCGCGGTAGCCTTCATGGCGCAACAGCTCTGCCACAGCGGCCCCTTGATCACAGCCAATTTCAAAGAGCAATCGGCCTTCTGCGGCTAAAAACCCATGCGCTTGATGCGCAATTGTGGCGTAATGACTCAGCCCATCTTTGTCATCCGTCAGGGCTGACTTGGGTTCATGGTGCACTTCGGGCGATAGGCCCTTCCATACGGCCGGATGGATATAGGGGGGATTGGAGACGATAAGATCAAAACGCTCGGTGGGAATCTCTGCGCACCAATCCGACTGGCAAAATCGAACCCGATCGGTCAATTGCATAGTTTCAGCATTGCGGCGCGCCACTTCAAGCGCCTTGGCCGAACGGTCCACCGCCAATCCGCGCGCTGATGGATTTGCGGCCAAAAGCGACAGAATGATACAGCCCGAGCCAACCCCAAGATCCAAGACCGTGTGAAACGGGGCCGACAAGGCGCGCGCCACCAGCTCTTCGGTTTCAGGCCTCGGATCCAACACATCGGGGGTGACGATAAAGCGATGCTCATAAAAATCACGATAGCCCAAAATATGCGACATTGGCACACGCGAGATGCGCGACGCAAGAGCGGCTTCAAGCGCGGCACAGTGGTCCGCCGTCAGAGTCTCCTCCAGCCGCAAAGAGACTTGCAACACGCCCATGTCCAAAACAAAAGCCAATAAAATCCGCGCCTCGCGTCGGTAATCCTCGATCCCGGCAACCGAAAGCCTTTGACCCGCATCGGTCAAGGCCGCCTGAAGCGTTTGGCTCATCCGTTCATTTCCGCCAGCAAGGCCGCTTGCGCTTCTGCGGTCAAGGCCTCGATCATCTCATCCAAGTCACCCTGTAAGATCTGCTCAAGCCGGTAGAGCGTGAGGCCGATGCGGTGATCGGTCATACGGCCTTGAGGGTAGTTATAGGTGCGGATCCGTTCGGAGCGGTCGCCAGATCCCACTTGAGATTTGCGGTTGGCAGAGCGCTCCCCATCCACCCGTGCCCGTTCCAGATCATAAAGCCGGGTTTTGAGCACTTGCATGGCAATCTCACGGTTGCGGTGCTGCGATTTTTCCGCGCTGACCACAATGAGCCCAGTGGGCAAATGGGTGATGCGCACCGCGGAATCGGTGGTGTTCACATGCTGCCCGCCCGCCCCGCTGGCCCGCATCGTATCAATGCGAATTTCGCTCGGATCGATGTGAATATCCACATCCTCCGCCTCGGGCAGGACCGCCACAGTGGCCGCTGAGGTGTGAATGCGCCCGCCGCTTTCCGTGCTGGGCACGCGCTGCACCCGATGCACACCGCTTTCAAACTTCAGCTTGGCAAAAACGCCCTCGCCTTTGATATGGGCGACAAACTCTTTCACGCCACCAAGTTCGGTGGTTTGATGTTCGATGACATCAAAGACCCAGCCCTGCGCCTCCACATAACGTTGATACATGCGGATCAAATCAGCGGCAAAAAGCGCGGCCTCATCGCCGCCGGTTCCGGGGCGAATTTCCAAAATCGCTGGACGCGCATCCGCCTCATCTTTCGGCAAAAGCGTGAGTTGCAGGTCATGCTCAGCTTTGGGCAGGGCGGCACGGAGCATGGGCAGCTCTTCGGCCGCCAGCTCACGCATATGAGGATCATCCATCATCGCTTCCGCATCAGAAATATCGCGAAGCAAAGTTTGATAGGCCCGGACTTCTTCCACCACAGGCCGCAAATCAGAATATTCCTTGGCCAATTTGGCAATATCGCCCAGGCCTTCAGACATTTGAGCTTCGATGAACTCAAACCTTTGGATGATCTGCTGTAATGTATCTTCTGTTATCATGCCTTCAGCTCGCCTATGTCGTCTGCGGGGTCAAGAGGGGCTGCGGCATTGAGCGCAATTTTAATCAGCAATCCAAGCCTCAATCCGTTTTTTATTGCAGCCCCAGTCCGACCCACCAAAACTAGAATAGCCGCGCAGATGGGTGCCACTCTCATCGCGCCAGAGCTCAACAATGTCCTTAAAGCCCCAAAACCGTGATCGTAAGAGCACTTTGAGCCGGGGCTCTTGCGTTATGATCTCATGGCCCCGCGTGGTCAAAATGCGGTGTTTGATCTGCGTGAAGGACAGATCATCCCGGCGGATATAGAAGCCACTGAGATGCGCCTGCACGCTCTGACCGGGCGCCATTGGCCCGCCCGGCCAATCGGGCGTCACAATCGGCCAGACGCGCGCCACCAGTTGCAAGCCCGCGAAAAGCGCCAGCGCCAAAACAAGTATTTTAATCAAAGCTTCGTTCCTCAACGATAAGTGACACCGGGCAGGATGCTCAAGATCTCAAACATCAAATTCGCCGCCGTCAGGGCTGTATTGCCCGAGGTGTCATACATAGGGCTCACTTCAACCATATCAAACCCTACGATATTCAATCCGCGCAAGGCGCGGATCAGCTCCATCGCCTGCGGAGTGGTCAGACCGCCGATCTCTGGCGTGCCGGTGCCCGGGGCATAGGCGGGATCAAGACTGTCGATATCATAGGTCAAATAGCAGGGGTGATCACCGATGGTTTGGCGTATGTCCTGGCCCAATGGGGTCAGCGATTTATGCCAAATCTCTGGCGCGGTGGTCATGTTAAAGCCCCAACCGGCGGCCTCGGAAAAATCTTCCGCAGTGTAGCCCGTGCCGCGCAGACCGATTTGATACACCAAATCCGGCACAAGCAGCCCTTCCTCATAGGCGCGGCGAAATACAGTTCCATGGGTTTCGCGCTCTCCAAACATCTCATCATTGACATCCGCATGCGCATCGACATGCACCAGAGCCACAGGCCCATGCTTTTTGGCAATTGAGCGCAGGATTGGCAGGGTCAAAGAATGATCCCCGCCGAGCGTGGCCGGCACCACTGGGTAATCGTGCAAACCGTCATAGGTGGATTCAATGATGCGCAAACTCTCAGCCAAACTGAAGGTGTTGATGGCCACATCTCCCATATCCGCCACCTGAAGGCTGTCAAAAGGCGCCGCGCCGGTTTGCAAATTATACGGCCGGATCATCGCACTCTCTTGGCGAATCTGCTTGGGCCCAAACCGCGTGCCGGAACGCCAAGAGGTGCCGATATCCATCGGGATGCCCATGATAACAACATCCAATCCCTCTGGGCTTTGCGCCTCGGGTAAGCGCATAAAGGTTTGCGGCCCAGAAAAACGGGCCAGATCATTGCCGGAAATTGGTTGGTTGGGCATTCGCATATCCTTTGTCTTTGCGGCGAGTTTGCGGGGGATGCTGCGCTGAGGCAATGGAAAACTTAAAGATAGGCGCATGCGGTGTGGCAAAACACACCGCAGGATCCTTTGGCCGTGGGTCTGGCCACAATGCCGGCGGCTTACCCCGCTTGCGCGCGCAGGTTCCAGCAATACAGGCACATCAACTCCATAGCCACATGCGCCCCCGCAATCGCCGTGGCTCCCGTCGTGTCAAAGGGCGGTGAGACTTCTACCACATCGCCGCCCTTCAGATTTATCCCGCGCAATCCGCGCAATATCGCCGCCGCTTGCGCCGATGACAGACCGCCCCAAACCGGCGTGCCAGTGCCCGGTGCGAAAGCCGGATCAAGGCAATCAATATCAAAGGTCAGATAGGCTGGATGATCGCCCACAATCTCTTTGATTTGCGCGACAGTGGCCGCCCAGCCTTGATCATGCACCCGAGGCGCATCGATGACCTGCACGCCGGCGTCATAATCATTCTGAGTGCGAATGCCGATCTGAACGGAGCGTTTCACCTCCACGATCCCCTCTTTCACAGCCTTGTAAAACATAGTGCCATGATCCACACGGGTCAGATCATCATCCGGCCAAGTGTCGGAATGCGCGTCAAAATGGATCAACGCCATGGGGCCAAATTTTTCCGCGTAGGCCCGCAGGATTGGGAAGGTGATGTAATGATCTCCACCCAGGGTCAAAACCCCCGGTCCCTTGGCAAGAATACCAGAAATATGCGCCTTGAGCGTTGCAGGAAAGGCCGCAATATTGGCGTAGTCAAAGGCCAAATCCCCATAATCACATATGCTAAAATCCGCCAAAGGGTTGATATCCCAGCCAAAGGGCGGATCATACGGTTGAAGGGTGCTCGCCTCCCGGATCGCGCGCGGGCCCAGCCTTGTGCCCGGCCGGTTGGTCACCGCCTGATCAAATGGCACGCCCGTGACCGCAAGATCCACGCCCGCCAGATCTTTTGAGTAGCGACGACGCATGAAAGACAAAGCCCCCCCAAAGGCATTTTCAAAGGACATGCCTTTGAAGCCCTCGCGCGTAAAGGCGGTGTCCACGTCATGTGCTGCATCGTTCAAGGCCATTTATTGCTCCAAAGGTTGCGCGCGCTCCACCAAGCGTGCAAAAAATGAGGCTCCGACGGGGGATACCTCATCATTAAAATCAAAGGCCGCGTTGTGCCAAGCGCCCCCCTCGCCCTGCCCTAAAAACAAATAACAGCCCGGCCTTTTCTCCAGAAGGTAAGAAAAATCCTCCGCCCCCATCTCGCGGGTCCGGTCTGTCTCCAACAGAGCCCTCCCGCAGACTTCTTCGGCCACCTGGCTGGCAAAGGCAGATTGTTCGGGCGAATTGATCGTTGCGGGATAGCCGCGGGTATAGGTGCATGTCACATCGACCCCAAAGGCCGCCGCATGCCCGGCGCAAATTTCACCCATCCGCCGCTCCACCATATCCTGCACAATTCGGGCAAAACTGCGCACCGTGCCCCCGACAAAGGCGCTGTCATTGATCACATTGTCGATGGTGCCTGCATGAATTTGCGTCACGCTCACCACCAAATCCTCAACCGCATTATGATTTCGGCTGACGATGGTTTGAAAGGCCTGGGTGATCGACACGGCGGCGGGAATGGCGTCCACTGCCAAATGCGGCATGGCCCCATGGCCGCCCTGACCGGTGATATGCACCTCAAACGTATCCACCGCAGCCATGATCGGACCGGGTGTTGTGCTCAACTGCCCGGCTGGCGCGCCCGGCTCGCAATGCAGCGCGTAGACAGTTTCTATTCCAAAACGCTCGATAATCCCCTCTTGCACCATAACCTCACCGCCTCCGCCATTCTCTTCGGCCGGCTGAAAGATCAAAGCCACAGTGCCGGCAAAATTCCGTGTTTCTGCCAAATAGCGCGCGGCCCCGAGCAACATTGTTGTATGGCCATCATGGCCGCAGGCGTGCATCTTACCTGGAACTTGACTGGCATAGGCGGCCCCGGTGGCCTCCTCAATGGGCAGCGCGTCCATATCGGCGCGCAGGCCAATCACCGGGCCGGGCGCACGCCCATGTATCAAAGCCACCAGCCCCGATTGCGCAATGCCGCTGTGAATTTCAGTGATGCCGAAGTCCCGCAAACGCTCCGCCACAAAAGCGGCCGTTTCATGGCAGTCAAACCCAAGCTCTGGATGTTGATGCAAATGGCGCCGCCAGGCTTTCATATCCTCGGCAAATTCAGCGATACGGTTGACGATTGGCATGGTCTGACTCCTTAATGGGCGCAGAAAAGCGGAATTGAGGGAGCAAAGCAATGCAGAAAAATGATCTGTTACATGCAAAAGACGGGGGCATTGAACGGTTGCTTTATATCATGCGCCGCCTGCGCGATCCGGACACGGGCTGTCCTTGGGACATTGAGCAAAATTTCGACACCATTGCCCCCTATACGATCGAAGAAGCCTATGAGGTCGCCGATGCCATTGCCCGCGGCGATATGGCCGATTTGAAAGGCGAGCTGGGCGATCTGCTGCTGCAAACTGTCTATCATACCGCAATTGGCGAGGAGCAGGGGCTTTTCACCTTTCACAGCGTCGCTGATGCGATCAGCGATAAAATGGTCGCCCGGCATCCACATGTTTTTGGCGATCAATCGCGGGATAAAACCGCAGCTCAACAAACCATTGATTGGGAAACCATCAAAGCCGCAGAACGCGCGCAGGCCGATCAAATCCGCACGTTGGACGGGGTTGCTCTGGGTTTGCCGGCGTTGACGCGGGCGGTCAAATTGCAAAAGCGTGCGGCGCGGGTGGGCTTTGACTGGCCAGATGTCGCGCAGGTGCTCGACAAGCTGCACGAGGAAATCGGCGAGCTGACAGAGGCCAAGAGCGCGGCCCATCGCCATGAGGAGTTTGGTGACTTGCTGTTCGTCATGGCCAATTTGGCCCGGCATATGGGCATTGATCCAGAGCAGGCTCTGCGAGATGCAAATGGCAAGTTTACACGCAGATTCAATGCGATTGAGGAAAAACTTCACCAAGATGGCCGCAGGCCGTCACAGTCCAACCTCGCCGAAATGGATGCGCTTTGGGATGTGGTTAAACGGGAAGAGAAAATATCTGAGTAAAATAATCAGGTATTGATCCGACAAAAAGACTCGGATATAAACCGCCCATCATCCTTGGAGAGAGTCATGCCCTATTTGCGCCCCACCGCCCTCGCCCTTTGCGCCTTTGCCCTTGCCAGCCCCATGGCCGCGCAGGAGGTCAACGTCTATTCCTACCGCGAACCGGAACTGATAAAACCTTTGATGGATCAGTTCACCGAACAGACCGGAATTACAGTCAATGTCGCCTTTCTCAACCAAGGTATGATTGAGCGTCTGCGTGCGGAGGGCAAACGCTCGCCTGCGGATTTGGTGTTCACCACAGATATTTCTCGGCTTTATAGCGTGGTCTCTGCCGGGCTGACCCAAGCGGTCACAGAGACCAGCCTCGCCGAAAACATCCCCGCGGCCTATCGCGATCCCGACAATCATTGGTTTGGCCTGACCACCCGCGCTCGCATAATCTATGCCTCAAAAGCGCGGGTTCAAAAAGGGGAGGTGACAAGTTATGAAGATCTCGCCGATCCCAAATGGAGGGGACGTATTTGCACCCGCTCCGGCACGCATTCTTATATGCTCGCCCTCACCGCCGCCTATTTGCATCATCACGGTGAAGAAGACACATTGACTTGGCTCACAGCGGTGAAGGCCAACCTGGCGCGCAAACCGCAAGGCAATGATCGGGCGCAAGTCAAAGCCATTTGGGCGGGTGAATGTGATATTTCCCTCGGAAATACCTACTATATGGGCCAAATGCTGGCCGATCCTGAACAACAAGAATGGGCCAATAGCGTCTCCATTGAATTTCCCGTCTTTGAGGGATCGGGCACGCATGTGAATATATCGGGCATGGCGATGACCAAATTCGCGCCCAATCGGGCTGAGGCCCTGGCCTTGATGGCCTATCTTGCCTCCCCGGCCGCTCAGGAAATTTACGCATCTGACAATTACGAATACCCGATCGCCCCCGGCACCCAGGCCGATCCTTTGGTGCAAAGCTGGGGCAGCTTTGAGGCCGATCCGGTCAACCTCAGCACGATTGCCAAACTCAGGTCCGAGGCGCTGCGCCTAACCGAATTGGCTGATTTTGACGGCTGACACAAAAAAGGCGCGGAAGACAAGCACCGCGCCTTTCACCTTTTATGGCCAGAAGCTCTGCGCTCCGTGATTAATCCAGCGCACGCACGCGCCGCATCACATCGGGCTGGCCGCTGATCGCGCCCGATTGCGGGTGTCCGCGCTTCAGCGCATCGACCACATCCATCCCCGCGGTCACGCGACCGACAACCGTATATTGACCATTGAGAAAATAGCCCGGCTCAAACATGATGAAAAACTGGCTGTTGGCGCTATTGGGGTTCTGCGACCGGGCCATGCCAACCACGCCGCGGTCAAAGGGCACGTCGGAAAACTCGGCTTGAATATTGCCCAAGTCTGACCCTCCCATGCCGGCGCGCGACATATCCTCGGGATTTTTGCCAAAGCGCACATCACCGGTCTGCGCCATAAAGCCCTCAATGACCCGGTGAAACACCACCCCATCATAGGCGCCCTGCTCTGCAAGTGCCGAGATCTGCGCGGCATGTAGCGGCGCCACCTCCTCGAGCAGGTTAATTTGAATCGTGCCGCTCACAGTCTCGCCGATGACTTCAATCTCAAGACCACCGGCCAAAGCAGGCCCGGCCAAAATTGCCAGAAGAGCGGAAAACCTACGCATCCGCTGCCACCTTCATGGAAATCATACGATCGGGATTCGGCGCTGGCTCACCCCGGGTGATGGCATCCACATGTTCCATGCCCGATGTCACGCGGCCATAGACCGTATACTGTCCATTGAGAAAGTGATTGTCGGCAAAGTTGATGAAGAATTGGCTGTTGGCCGAATCTGGGTTTTGCGACCGGGCCGCGCCGATGGTGCCGCGGTCATGGGGCAGTTTGGAAAATTCAGCACGGAGATTGGGCAACTTTGATCCGCCGGTGCCAGCCGCGCGCAGGTTGAAGTTATCTTCCATATTGCCATGCTCCACATCGCCAGTCTGCGCCATAAAGCCATCAATCACACGGTGAAACGCCACGTTATCGTATTGCCCGCTGCGCACCAAATCTTTCATCCGCGCACAGTGCAAAGGCGCCACATCTGGCAAAAGCTCGATGGTGACGGTCCCATCTTTCAATTCCATCAAGATTGTATTTTCGAGATCGTTGTTTTGTGTATCGGCCATTCGGGCACTCCTTTTGATTTGCTCGGCAACCTAATGAAAATTCCAGCAAAGGAAAAGGCCCAACCGGTTGACCTTGGCCCGATATCGGGTGTTAACAGAGCAACATTTAAGGAGACGGACATGAGCTGGAAATCTTTGGATCATATGAACCTCTCGGGCAAGCGTGTGCTCACCCGTGTTGACATCAATGTGCCTGTGGAAAATGGCCGTGTCACCGATACCACGCGGATTGATCGCATCGTACCCACGGTGCTGCATATTCTAAAGTCCGGCGGCACGCCCATCCTCATAGCCCATTTTGGCCGTCCGAAGGGACAGGTCGTGGACACGCTCTCTTTAAAAATCACCGTGCCAGCCCTTGAGGCGGCACTCGGGGTTGCCGTAAAATTCACCAGCCTTGATGACGCCCGCGAAACCATCGCCTTTTCCAAAAACCAAGTGGTTTTGATTGAAAACATTCGATTCGAACCCGGAGAAGAACGCAATGATCCGCAATTGGCCCAACGTTTGGCGGATCTGGGCGACATCTATTGTAACGATGCCTTTTCTGCTGCCCATCGCGCTCATGCGTCAACCGAAGCGCTTGCCCGATTGCGGCCAGCCTGTGCGGGAAGGTTGATGGCCGAAGAGCTCTCAGCGCTTGAGGCGGCATTGGGCAAGCCAGAGCGCCCAGTGGTGGCGGTCGTCGGCGGGGCCAAAGTCTCTTCGAAATTGGATCTCTTGAGCAATTTGGTGGGGCAAGTGGATCATCTGGTCATCGGGGGCGGCATGGCCAATACTTTTCTCGCCGCCCAGGGGCATACAGTGGGCAAAAGCCTCTGCGAGCATGACTTGGCCGAGACGGCACGGCGCATTTTGCAACAGGCGCAAGCCGCCGGCTGTGAGATTATTTTGCCGTCTGACATTGTCGTCGCCCGAGAGTTTGCCGCCCACGCGCCCCATGAAACCGTCGCCGCAGAGGCCTGCCCCGATGATGCGATGATCCTAGATGCGGGGCCTGAAACCGTCGCGCGCATTGGCGCATGTTTCTCTCGCGCGCGCACGTTGATTTGGAATGGGCCGCTCGGCGCTTTTGAGATGCAGCCCTTTGACCGGGCCACCAATGCCGCCGCGCAATCGGCCGCAACCCTGACCAAAATGGGAAAGCTGATTTCTGTTGCAGGCGGCGGCGATACAGTGGCCGCGCTCAATCAAGCCGGTGCGGCCGATGGCTTTAGCTATATCTCTACGGCTGGCGGCGCGTTTTTGGAATGGATGGAGGGCAAAGATTTGCCGGGCGTGGCCGCGCTTGTCGCATAAAAACGTCAAGCGCCCCCTAATTTCAAACCGTTAGCGCCACCAATATTGAAGCTTTGCGCCAAGCCGCCTAAACACATCTCAAAGGGTCAACTTTGAGTGGGTAGCCAGCATGTCATATCAAGAACAACGAGACTTAATTCGCGCCGGCCAAGGCTTTATCGCCGCATTGGATCAAAGCGGTGGCTCCACTCCAAAAGCTCTGGCCGCCTATGGCGTTGATGCCGCAGCCTTCTCCTCAGATGCCGAAATGTTTGACATGATCCACGCGATGCGCAGCCGAATTGTCCGGTCGCCGGACTTCACAAGGGCCAAAGTCGTGGGCGCGATTCTATTTGAAGACACGATGGATCGGGAATTTGATGGGCAACCGGCGCCGCAATATTTGTGGCAACACCGAGGCGTTGTGCCGTTTTTGAAGGTCGACAAGGGCCTGCAAGACACCGCCGACGACGTGCAATTGCTCAAGCCCATGCCAGATATCGACGCGCTTTTGCAGCGTGCCGCAACATTGGGTGTTTTTGGGACCAAAATGCGCTCAGTCATTCATGGTGCCAACCCCACAGGCATCGCGAAAATTGTTGCGCAGCAATTTGAGATTGGCGCGCAAATCATCGCTCATGGTCTTGTTCCCATTCTGGAACCAGAGGTTTCGATCACGATTTCCGATAAGGCCGCAGCGGAAAACTTGCTGCGCGATACGATCTTAACCCATCTTAACGCTTTGCGCACCGATCAAACGGTCATGCTCAAGCTCACCCTACCAGACACCGCCAACCTCTATCACCGCCTCTGCCAGCATCCGCGCGTGCTGTCAGTTGTGGCGCTCTCAGGCGGCTACAGCCGCGCAGAGGCCAATGCGCGCCTCGCCCAAAACAGCCAAATGATTGCCAGCTTTTCCCGCGCCCTCACCGAGGGGCTATCGGCACAGCAATCTGACGCGGAATTTGATCAAACCCTGGCTCAAACCATCGACGAAATCTACCGCGCCTCCATCGCAGGATAAAATCTAAAGAAAAACGAATCAGGGGATTCACAAGGGACTCCTCGCATGCCATACTGCGTCAAAGCCCGACAGAGGCATAAGGCAGGACATGAGACAGCGCAGCATCCCTCCAATTGGCCCCTTAGCCGTGACATTTGTGTCGCTGACTCTGGCCGCTTATTTCATATTCTCCGCCATTCAAGGCGATTATGGAATTTTGAGTCGCGCGGCCTACCAGGCAGAAGCCGATGAGTTGCAGCGCAAATTGAGCACGCTGCAAAGTTCAATTGCCCAGCTGGAAAACAAAACCCTGCGCCTATCGGATCATTATTTGGATCTGGATCTCTTGGATCAACAGGCGCGTGACATTCTGGGATTCATTCGGCCCGATGAAATCGTCATTCAATAAATCCATCTAACGCTCTAGATTACATCCATAAACTGCGCAAAAAATAAATTGTTCACATTTGCAATCAACCTGTGATAAAGAATAGTTTAACGCTAAACTATTTTTACGAGGTCCCGATGGCGGCTAAAAAACCAAGCAAGGCAAATGTCTCCAAAGACGATTTGCTGCATTACTACCGCGAGATGCTGCTGATCCGGCGATTTGAAGAAAAAGCAGGCCAACTCTATGGCATGGGTCTGATTGGTGGCTTTTGTCATCTCTACATCGGCCAGGAAGCCGTGGTGGTGGGGCTCGAGGCGGCGGCAGAAGAGGGCGACAAGCGCGTGACCTCCTACCGCGATCACGGCCATATGCTGGCCTGTGGTATGGAAGCCAACGGCGTTATGGCCGAGCTCACCGGGCGCAGCGGCGGGTACTCCAAAGGCAAAGGCGGCTCGATGCATATGTTCTCGAAAGAGAAGCATTTCTACGGCGGTCATGGCATCGTTGGAGCGCAGGTGCCCATCGGTGCGGGCCTTGCATTTGCCGATAAATATCTCGGCAATGGAAGGGTGACTTTTGCCTATTTTGGCGATGGCGCGGCCAATCAAGGCCAAGTCTACGAAACCTTTAACATGGCGGCCGTTTGGGATCTTCCAGTCATTTTTGTGATTGAAAACAATCAATACGCCATGGGCACATCGCAGCAGCGCTCGACCTCCTCCGCAGAGATCTACGAGCGCGGCCGCGCTTTTGGCATCCCGGGCGAGGCGGTTGATGGCATGGATGTCTTGGCCGTCAAAGCCGCCGGCGAGACCGCTGTTGCCCATTGCCGCTCCGGTAAAGGCCCTTACATTCTTGAGATCAAAACCTACCGCTACCGCGGCCACTCTATGTCCGATCCCGCAAAATACCGGACCCGCGAAGAGGTGCAGAAAATCCGGGAGGAAAAAGACGCCATTGAACATGTCCGCGATCTGCTTCTAACCGGCAAACATTGCAGCGAAGAGGATCTGAAGGCGATCGACAAGGAGATCAAAGCCGTGGTCAACGAAAGCGCAGAATTTGCAAAACAAAGCCCAGAACCGGCTTTGGACGAACTTTGGACAGATATTTACGCACAGGCGGAGGCTTAACCCATGGCGATTGAAATTTTGATGCCCGCACTGTCTCCCACCATGGAAGAAGGCACCTTGGCCAAATGG
>JADHLF010000062.1 GCA_016780825.1 Planktomarina sp.
AAGCCAAACCAAGCGCTGTGTCGTCTAATCCGGTGCGTATAAACATGATCGCCAAAGGCAGCGCGAGCAGGGGCAAAGGAAAGGCGCGGGTCATCAAAATGAGCAGTCGGAACGTGGCCTTGCCGCGAAATTCAAACCGTGAGAGCGCGTATCCCGCCGGCGCTCCAATCGCTAGTCATTTCAATTCTCCTTCCGCCACGAATAGGCGGTCTTTAATATTATCAATGAGCGGTCTGAAGGCGCCGTCTGGAGGGCGGTCAACGATCACTGCGTCCATATCGACGATGTTACCGCCCAAGGCGGGGGCTTGGCGCCCAAATTTGGAAGCATCCAGAACCAAGATGGATTTTTGCGCATTTTCGCAAATCTTTTGTCTGACATTCACCTCGGTCGTATGAAAATCCATCAATCTTCCGTCCTCAGCAACGCCCGCCACGCCGAAAATTGCAAAGTCGGCGCGATAGCGGCCAAAAAAATCCAAGACCTCATTTCCGAGTATGTCGCGATCTGGCAAACGCACTTCACCGCCAGGGAGAATGATCCGGTTCGAGACCTCTTCGCTAAGCGCCATAGCCACGCTCAGATTATTGGTAATGACGGTTAAATCCTTCCGGCAGCGCAGCGCTTTTGCCACGCTCAAAGGGGTGGAGCCAATCGAAATAAACAAGGTGGCGCCGTCTGGGATGAGACGCGCATTCGCTTCGCCAATCGCGCGCTTGCCACCAAAATTTGTGCCGACACGTTGATCAAAAGGGGTGTTCAGAAACTCTTTGCTCAGCTCAATACGACCATGAACCCGGTGCAGCATATCCCCTTCGCACAGCGCATCCACATCACGGCGAATTGTTTGCATTGAGACATCAAATAACTCCGCCAAGGCGCCAACGGACACAGCGCCTTGCTCTAAGACAAGCTGAGTTATCGCCTCCCGCCGCGTTCGTTTTTTTGGTGCCATTTCGCCTCTCAATATTGAGTCGTCCGTAGGTTAGACCCCTCAAAACAACAAAACAACATTTTATTTTGTTGTTTTAATCTTTTTTGTTTCGTTTTTCGCGGTATGGTAGAGGCGGCGCGAAACTGTTCAAATTAGTGGGGACCAATGCCAACGACACAGGAAGTATTCGAACGATATCAGGAGATAAGGCGCCGATTTCCGTCGGCAAATATCGCACCACTCACGCGTGATATCGACTCGCTTTTGGATATTGCACAGGATGTTGACGCTTTCGTTTTTGATGCTTTTGGCGTTTTGAATGTGGGTGAAACCTTGATTCCTGGTGCGGACAAGCGGCTGGATCAACTTCGTCAACTCGGATGTGCCATTCGAATTCTAACCAATGCCGCAAGCTATGATCGGAGCGGCGCAATCGCGAAATTCAAACGACTTGGCATTCACATTCAGGATGACGAAATAATAACCAGCCGTGAAGCCGTTCTACACCATGTCGGGGACGCACATTGGGGCGTTATCTGCGCAGACAGCGACGCGCTGCTGGACCTCCCAAAGCCCGTAACCCGGCTTGGCAACCGGTTGGAAGACTATAACGCGGCCGACAAATTTTTATTTCTGTCAACCGCGGATTGGACGGCCCAAAAACAAGAGCTTTTGCTTAAGTCAATGCAACGCAACCCCCGCCCTCTATTGGTTGGAAACGCCGATTTGGCCGCGCCACGGGACAAGAGTTTGTCCTATGAACCCGGTCATTTTGGACATCTGATCGCGGATCAATTTCCTCAATACGTTCAATTCTTTGGCAAACCGTTCCCAGAGGTTTATGATTTGATCGAAGCCTCTTTGAGCGGCGTGCAATCAAACCGCATCGCAATGTGCGGCGACACGTTGCACACAGATATCTTAGGGGCCGCTGCCCGAGGTTGGCGTACTGTGCTGGTGACCCAAGATGGATTGTTCGCAGGACAGGACACCACTGAGTTTTCGATGCAATCGGGCCTTTTTGCCGATTGGCGGCTTGCCCGCATTTGAACGGGAAAGCCAACTGCAAAACCTTCAGTCCGCTTTGAGTGGGGGCCGCCCTGTGATTGCGGCATCCTCACCTTGCAGGCTTCAGGGGCGCGAGATTATTTGACCAGGGCTGCGCCTTCGGCCAGAGCGCTCAGCTTGGCATAGGCGATATTGGGGTCAACCGTGCCAAAGCCGGCGAAGGTGCCAAAGCCGCAGTCACTGCCAGCGATCACCCGTTCATGCCCGACGATATCGACAAATCTTTCGATCCGCTGCGCCACCAGTTCTGGATGCTCGACAAAATTCGTCGTCGTGTCGACCACGCCAGGCACCAAAATCTTTGTATCAGGAATATCGGCCTTCCGGTCCCGAAAAACGGTCCATTCATGCCCGTGGCGCGGGTTTGAGGTTTCAAACAACACATAGCGCGCCTTAGCGGACATCAGCGTGTCAAACATTTTCGACATGGGAATGTCACAGATATGCGGCCCTTCGTAATTGCCCCAGCAAATATGAATTCTCACACGGTCTTCGGGCACATCCGACAGCGCATGGTTGAGCGCCTCCACATGGGTGGCGGCAACCGTCAGAAATTCATCATCGCTCATATCCGTGAAGAGCATGTGCCGCGAGAGCGCAAGATCGGGGCAATCCAATTGCAGGTCGAGGCCGGCGGCGATTATGGTTTGATATTCTTGCTTCATCGCATCCGCCAAAGCGGCCAGATAGGCTTCGCGATTTGGGTAGAAGTTATTTTGCAAGAATAAGGAGATCACACCGGGGCTGGCGGCATTCATGAAACCTCTTTCGATCCCCTGCGCAGCCATGGCGGATTTGAGATTGGCGATATCCTTTCCCAACTCTCCTTGCCCTTTTGATCTGACCTCTCCCACGCACATGGGACGCGCATAGGTGGGGGTTCCGCCGCCATCGGCCAAACGCTTTAGAAAACTCGGGAACATGGCCAAATCGGCCGGCGCATTGCGTTCGCTGTCACCGGCAAACCCAGTGTAGCGGTCTTTGACATAGGTGGCATAGGAGATCTTGGACGTCTCGCCATCGCTCACAATATCGATGCCAACCTCTTTTTGCCGTCTCACGGTTTGGGCAACAGCAGCGGACATGGTGTCATCAAACCCGGCTTGATCGTAAGGGGTTCCTTTTTCGCGCGCAAAGATGAAATCGACAACCTCCTGCGAGCGGGGCAATGATCCTGTGTGCGTGGTCAATACTTTAGACATGTTCGATCTCCTTAGGGGGCAGGGGCGGGACGCTCTTGGCCCCATCGAGCCAAATGCGCAGCGCGGTATTGATGGCCTCGGGCTGTTCAAGCGTTGGCAAGTGACCAGCCCCGTCAATGATCTCAAGCCGCGCGCCAGAAATGAGCTGCGCCAATAAAACATGGCGATCCAGCGGACATAAACGATCCTCCTTGCCGCAGAGGATCAGGCTCGGCACCGTCACCTGCTTGAGACTGTCTTGTTGATCTGGGCGGGTGGCCAGCGCTTCTGATTGACTGACAAAGACCTCGGGCCCAAGCTGTAGGGCCATGGTCATGCAGAGATCCAATATGTCGCTCCTTTGCGCGCTATCGGCAAGGTAATTTGGCTTCATCTCATCGCGCAGCACCGCGCGGAGGTGGCCTTGCCGCACCTGCGCTTTTTGGCGCTCACGATTGGCGCTTACGGCTGGATCTTCGGCTCTGGGATTGGTGGCCATTAAGGCCAAATGTGTGACGCGCTCCGGTGCGCGGCGCATGATCTCCATCGCCACGATCCCTCCCATCGACAGCCCCGCGAGCGCAAATTGCGGCGGGGCGCATTGCAAGACCGAATAGGCCATGCCCGCGATTGTATTGGCGCCCGTCAATGGCGGCACCAAAACCGCTCGGTCGGCAGAAAACGCCGCGATCTGCGGCGCAAAGAGCCGCGCATCGCACATCAGGCCCGGCAATAGAACGAGAGAGCCGGCCAAGGATCAAGCCACCCAAGTGGGGCCAGCAGGGTCATCGGTGGCAATGATATGGTAGAGCGCGGCTTCCCCGGTCATGGAGGGCACGGCGCTATGTGACAGATGTTCCGGCACGGACATCGTATCTCCCGGAGCCAGCGTTGTGGCACCACCCTCCCACACAACCCGCCAATGGCCTTTCACCGGCATCAAGACGCTGGGCCGATCATGGGCATGGGGCTTTTCGGTCGCGCAGTGACGGGTGATAAAATCAATCTCGAACCCAGGGCGGTCTCGGATCAACCCTTTCTCCCCAATGACTTTGACAGAGCCGCTGTGAGCCAATGCAACCATATCAAGATAGCGTCGGACATAGCCGCCCACCACCTCCATAGGGGTCGGTACATTGACTTGCTGCAACTGCGCATCACTCAAGACCGGCATCGGCGCAAGCCCATCGGGCAGACGCTCCCCTTTCTTTGTGTCATAAAGCTTGCCATTTTCGCCAAGGATCAACCCATGGTCTTTGGCATCTTCAATGACATGCGGTGCCCAGATCACGCCGCCGCCGGCGTCATCACCGCCCAAAACCGCCATGATCATCCCATAATCTGTGCCGATATTCTCAAAGCCTCGGAACATATTGGTGGGGATATTGATGATATCCCCCTCTTGCAAAATCACCTCGCCGGCATCGCCCCTTTCGCCCCAGAAAAAGCGCCAGCGCCCGGAGAGCACAAAGAAAACTTCTGCCGTGCGATGATTGTGCAATGAATTTCGACATTTTGGAGGCTGTCCGGCCGCACCAATGTTAAACCCATGCGGCAAGGCAATATGCACATGTTGATCCGGCGATTCAGACACCCCTCCGCCAATGATCGTGAAATTCTCTTTTTGGTCGCTGCCGGGCGTGTGCGCATCGATAAAGGCTGTTTTGCATGGAATGAGATCGCCATAGCGGACAATGCGTTTTTCCATCTCTTCTGGGGTCATCCTATGTTCCTTTTTGCTAGATCCAAAACGCAGCCTAAGGGCCTGCCATCAAAATTTGTTTCCAGATCGCGATTTCGTCATAAAGCGCATATTCACGGCGCAGGCCCCAGGGCCCAAACTCTGCATGACACATGCCAAAGACATGAACGGGTTTGCCTGTGGGGGCGCCAAAGCTGCCCCAACCCTCATGCAGACCGTCCAGTGACCAGCGGATTGCAGCGCGCGGGCTGAGCATGCCGCCATCCATTCCAATTTGGTGATGAATTTTAAATTCCGCCTTGGGAAAAGAAGCCCGCAGACCCAGCCAAAAGCCAATGCTGTCGTTGCGACCCAATGTGGTTTTGCCCCCGGCATAGTCTCCGATCACGGCCCGGTCATAGCTTTTGAAAATATGGTTGAAGTCCTGCGCCATTATTCGGTTGAGAATATCGGCATATTTCTGACCCCAGGGGTTGTCATTTCCCCGACCGTGATAGCCTCCGTCCATATCATATTCAGGCAAAAAAGCCGGCTGCGCCGCCTGTGGCCCGCCTTCTTTTTCAATAAGTTGGGCTGCAAATTCTGCGGGATCATATCCAAGTTGGCGCACAATTCCGCCATAATCGCGCACCAGCCATTCGTCATAGATGGTTTCCCCCTTGGCGGCACAATCTGCAATGACCCGAACGGTCCATGTCTTGCCCGTGGCCTTGCCAAATTGTCCGTCCTGCAAATGGGTCGCTTTGGTGATCAATCGATGCGACGACAGATGGCCATGCTCTGGCGTTTCCGACCAAATGACATCCTCGCCAAAGAGTTGCCGATCTGGGAACTCGTGAATCGTGGTCATCGTTGAGGCTTTTACAGCTTCATTGCCTCTTTGAATGCCCATGGGGCTGCGCACGACGATATCGGGGGCATAATAATGATTGAGGCTCTCGACACCGCGGTCTTCCCAGATTTGCTTGGTAATTCCGATGATGTAATCGGGAAAATCTTGCCAATTATTCGCATAGGGTTTCATTTGTCCATCCTTCTGGAAGTCGCGCCGAGCGGCGAATTATAAGCGGTCCATCCAGCGCAACCCGGCTGGGTCTGCTGCTGGGATCATCAATTTGCCGCAGTAGGGTGTCTACGGTTCTGGCCACCATTTGATTGACGGGTTGGCGCACAGTTGTCAGATCATAGGCCCGCCAGGCCGCCGTCGGCACATCGTCATAGCCAACGACTGAAACATCATTGGGCACATCGACCCCAAGTTCAAAACGCAGGGTGTCCATCACCGCAAAGGCCATATGATCATTTGCGACAAAGACCGCATCTGGCGGGGCCTTGCGATCAAACATCTCCAGCGTGGCTTGGCGGGCGCTGTCCATATGAAAATTGCCAATGGTGCGCACATCTATATCGCGCCCAGACTCTGCGAGCCTTTGGCGAAAGCCAAATTCCCGGTCGCGCTGCGTCGAGGCTCCCTCCCAACCGGCAATATAGCCGATGCGATTTGGCGCCGTGGCCAATAGAAATTCGGCGACTTTTCGACCGCCTTGGATATTGTCCGAGGTGACGGAGGACAAGGATTGCAAATCTTGGCTGCGGTTGAACAAGACCACCGGGACCCCGGCGTTTTGACACCGATCGAGCAGCTGCGAGGAGAGCGCCACCGAGGCGGCAACAATTCCGTCTACCTGATAGTCTAATATCTCACCAAGGATTTCATCGAGATTGTCCGTGGCCGTATTGGCCATGAAAATCAGCACATGATAGCCGCGGTCTTGCAGCATGGCCGAGAGTTTTTCCAAGGCCTCCGGATAGAATTGGTTTTCCAAATAGGCCACCACCAAACCAATAATCCGGCTCTTGCCACTGACCATGGCGCGCGCGATGCTATTGGGCCGATAGCCCAATTTCACCGCAGCTTGCCGAACTTTCAGCGCGGTTTTTGCCGAGGCTGATGCGCCGGGCGTGAAGACTCGGCTGACGGCGGATTGGCTCACCCCAGCCAGGGCGGCGACTTCGGCAGAGGTGACTTTAACTTGCGACATCAGTCTGCTGTCCAACCTCCATCAATCATCACGGCCGTGCCTGTCACCAAAGCCGCAGCATCTGAGGCCAGATAAACGGCCGCCCCCATGATATCTTCCACTTTTCCAACACGGCCCAATTTGATTTTATCCAAAACCCAGGCGCGCTTGGCCGGATCGTCAAAGGTCGGCTGTGTAAGCTCTGTTAAGATAAAGGTGGGGCAAATGGTGTTGATCCGAATATTATGGGGCCCAAATTCAATCGCCATGGCTTTGGTGAAACCTTCCACCGCGAATTTCGAAGCGCAGTAGACCGCGCGGTCGGTACCGCCGACATGGCCCATTTGGCTGGAGATATTGATCAAGGAGCCCGGCCGCCCCGCCGCGATCAACCCCTTCGCCACAGCTTGAGACAGAAAATAGGCTCCGCGCAGATTGACATCCATCACAGCGTCGAAATCTTCGGGCGTGGTCTCGGTGGCTTTGGAATGGCGGGCCGTGCCGGCGGAGTTGATCAAGATATCAAAGGGACCATGGCGCTCAACCGCATCTGCTGAGGCCTCGACATCCGCCACATCGAGCACGAGCACATCAGCTGTTCTGCCAGCTTCTCGCAATTGCGCCGCTGTTTGCTCCAGGTGATCGGCGCGCCGCGCGGCCAATGTAACCTCTGCTCCGTAATCGGCAAGCGCCACAGCGCAGGCCTGGCCAATCCCCGAGGAGGCCCCGGTGATCAGAGCTCTTTTGCCAGTGAGGTGAAAACTTGGGGTTTGGGGTAAATTCATGAGGGTATTCCATTGCTTAAGGAGATATTCCCGCCGGGCCTGGCTTTGTTGAATTCCATGAGCCGCGCGAAGACATCAATACCAATCTGCCGGTAAATATCCAGCAGATCGACCAAGACCCAATTTTCGCGAATATGCCCATCTTCAATGCGCCAAAAATCCAAACTGCGCATCAGCACTTCCCGGCCCAACGGTGGCAAGCCCATCCAGCCATCGCCGCTCAGGGTCAGACGCATATTCGGCCAGCCGGTCTCGCAGACATAATTTCCCTCACCGATCCAATGCGACATCAAATCCCCCATGGCATCAAGTTTTCGGTCCGGCATTCCCCGCAGGAAGGGAATTTGATGCCAATGCCGAAAGCCAGCAATGCCGCGTCCTGTGCCGATGCCGGTTGGGCCATACCAGTTGAAACGCGGGTGCCAATGGGTCTCGAGCTGCATGATCTCCGGTCCACCTTCTGCCGGGTGGCGGCATAGATCGGTCAGCATTGAGACAACACGATCCATCGCCGCGTCACCATTGCCCGACAGGCGCAACCCATCTTGGGTCATCGGCCCGGGCGTACATAGAAATGCCCCAAGCTGCGGCGCCATTGGCCAGGCATTGGCCTGCACCATGACCTCCGGAATATCCCAGATTGCCTGCATTTCGGTGATCTTTCCCGC
>JADHLF010000023.1 GCA_016780825.1 Planktomarina sp.
TAAGTGTGGGTGACTTCATGGCCGATGGTCTCACGATAGGCCACCTGAGGCGCACCGATATTGGCTTCGACTTTAAACTCACGGCGCATACGATCCACAAGGATATCCAAGTGCAGCTCGCCCATACCTTTCATGATGGTCTGACCTGATTCAAGGTCAGTTTCCACGCGGAAAGATGGATCTTCAGCCGAAAGACGCTGCAACGCAAGGCCCATTTTCTCTTGGTCGCCCTTGGTTTTTGGCTCAACCGCAATCTCGATCACAGGCTCTGGGAAGGTCATTGTTTCCAAAACCACAGGAGCATTCACCGCGCAGAGCGTATCCCCAGTTGTCGTGTCCTTCAAACCACCCAAAGCGATGATGTCACCTGCAAAGGCTTCTGAGATTTCATCCCGATTGTTGGAATGCATGATCATCATACGGCCCACGCGCTCTTTCTTACCCTTTGTCGAGTTCAAGAAAGAATCGCCTTTTTCCAATTTGCCAGAATAGATCCGTGTGAAGGTCAAAGAGCCAACAAAGGGGTCATTCCAGATTTTGAACGCCAGCGCTGAGAAGGGCATGTCATCATCCGCACGGCGGGCGATGTCACGGGTTTCTGTCTCGTCGCCGGGCTTAAAGCCCATGTAATCTGCAACATCGAGTGGGCTGGGCAGATAATCGACAACTGCGTTCAGCAAGGGCTGAACACCTTTGTTTTTAAATGCAGAACCACCTAGAACAGGCACGAATGCCATCGCCAATGTACCCTTGCGGATCAATTTGCGCAGGCTCGGAACGTCAGGCTCATTGCCTTCCAAATATTCCATCATGGCATCATCGTCCTGCTCTACAGCAGTTTCAACCAATTTGGCGCGCCATTTGTCAGCTGTGTCTTGCAGCTCAGCACGGATTGGCGCTTTGATCCAAGAGGCACCAAGGTCTTCACCCTGCCACAACCACTCTTCCATAGTCACAAGATCAATCAAACCTTCCAGTTCGGTCTCTGCGCCAATTGGGAGAGCGATTGGCACGGCCACCGCGCCTGTACGGTCTTCGATCATCTCAACACACTTGAAGAAATCCGCGCCGATTTTGTCCATTTTGTTGACAAAAACCATCCGTGGAACCTTATAGCGGTCCGCTTGACGCCACACTGTTTCAGTTTGAGGCTCAACACCCGCGTTCGCATCCAGAACACAGACTGCGCCATCAAGCACCGCCAAGGAGCGTTCGACTTCAATTGTGAAGTCAACGTGGCCTGGAGTGTCAATAATGTTCAAGCGGTGCTTTGGGCCGTCAGGCGTCTCACCATCTTCGGTACGCTCCCAAAAGGTTGTGGTCGCAGCCGAAGTGATCGTAATGCCACGCTCTTGCTCTTGCTCCATGTGATCCATGGTTGCAGCGCCGTCATGCACTTCACCGATGCTATGCTCTTTACCTGTATAGAACAGGATCCGTTCGGAGCAGGTTGTTTTACCCGCATCGATGTGCGCCATGATACCGAAGTTGCGGTACAGCTCTAGGGGATATTCGCGTGCCATATCTGTTCAGCCTTTGTGGGGTTACCAGCGATAATGGCTGAACGCTTTGTTTGCGTCGGCCATTTTGTGAGTGTCTTCGCGTTTCTTGACGGCGGAACCACGGGATTGCACCGCGTCCAACAATTCGCCAGCAAGACGCTCTTCCATTGTGTTTTCATTGCGCTTGCGGCTGGCTGTGATCAACCAACGGATTGCAAGGGCTTCGCGCCGCTCGGGACGCACTTCAACAGGCACCTGATAGGTGGCACCACCGACGCGGCGTGAGCGCACTTCGACGGAGGGTTTGATGTTGTCCAGGGCTTCGTGGAACATCTCAACAGGTGCGCGCTTTACCTTCGCTTCGACACGCTCCAGCGCGCCGTAGACGATGCGTTCTGCAACGGATTTTTTACCATCTAGCATCAAGTTGTTCATGAATTTTGTCAGTACCAAATCACCATATTTGGCATCGGGCAGGACAGAGCGCTTCTCAGCGGCGTGACGACGTGACATATCTTGATTCCCTTACTTCGGACGCTTCGCGCCGTATTTCGAACGACGTTGCTTACGATCTTTGACGCCCTGAGTATCCAGAACACCGCGCAGGATGTGATAACGCACACCAGGAAGATCTTTCACCCGGCCCCCGCGGATCAAAACAACAGAGTGTTCTTGCAGGTTGTGGCTTTCACCTGGGATGTAGCTGATCACCTCAAAACCATTGGTCAAACGGACTTTTGCAACTTTCCGCATCGCCGAGTTTGGTTTTTTAGGCGTGGTTGTATAAACGCGTGTGCATACACCGCGTTTTTGAGGACATTCTTGCAAGTGCATGGACTTGCTGCGTTTTACTTTAGGCTGCCGGGGTTTCCGGATCAGCTGTTGGATCGTTGGCATTGGCGGTTCTCTTCCCGTCTAGACAAATAAGGTGATGGGAATAGTCCCCACCGGTTCCAATGTTAAGCGCCAGGTCAGTTACCCATCGCCGGTTTCCGCGTCTGATCGCGGTAATTTTTCGCCAAAGCACAACCAAAACCGCAACCCTTCCCGTAGTCGGAGGGGGCGGCGGGGGTTCCAGAGGAACAGCAAGCTGTTCTTGACCACTTCAAATTTTGATGTTGCGCAACGAGGTATCCCCCATGGCAGATGAGGGGCGTATATGCAGAGTCGCTTTTGCTGTCAACAGGTAGCAGGCGTAAGGCAACAACTTCTCATCCTCCTTGTGATAGATCGCGCTTGAGCTGCATGCAGGCACCATGGCTCACAGCACCACATCAGCCCGCAGCGCCGTCTGCCCGACCAGCCGGGCATTGGGCATATCATTGCTTTGCGCACGCAGCCGCGCGGCCTCGGGCGCCAATCCCTGATCCAGCCAGCGCTTAGTCAACCGCGCCTCAAGCTCAGCTTCAGCGCAAGTCAGCTGGATGGATAGATCCCAATACCCCGCCATATCGCGCCAGATCGGCGCGTCCATCAAAAGATAATTGCCTTCGATGACAATTGTATCGCAGTCAGGCGCAATATGTCCCGCCCCCGCGATGGAGAGATCACGGTCGCGGTCAAAGACCGGATAATAGAGCTCCTGCGATGCACCCAGCACCTGCACCAATCGCAAAAGCCCGATTGCATCAAAACTCGGTGGGCTGCCCTTGCGGTCCAAAATCCCGCGCGCGGTCAGAATGCGATTGTCCAGATGAAACCCATCCATGGGCACGAGCTGACTGGACACACCAGCCTGCTGTAAGGCCGCGACCAGCGCCGCCGCAAGCGTCGACTTGCCGCTGGCCGGGGGGCCCGCAATGGCCACCACACGCCGCGCTTGGCGCCTGGGGCTTTGCAGCACCCGCTCCAGCAGGGCGGCGATATCGGCCGTCATGCGGCCTGCTCAGGCGCTTCCTTGGCACCGGTCATAAAGGCCACCGCATCAGACATCGTATAGTCACGCGGATCAATGACGCACAATCTCTTGCCCAGACGATGCACATGAATGCGATCTGCCACCTCAAAAACATGGGGCATGTTGTGACTGATCAAGATAATCGGAATGCCGCGTGAGCGCACATCCAAGATGAGCTCCAAGACTCGGCGGGATTCCTTAACCCCCAATGCCGCTGTCGGCTCATCAAGAATAATCACCTTCGAACCAAAAGCCGCCGCCCGCGCCACCGCGACCCCCTGACGCTGCCCGCCCGAGAGCGTTTCCACCGCCTGATTGATGTTCTGAATGGTCATGAGCCCAAGCTCAGACAATTTATCACGCGCAAACTCCTGCATGCGTTTGTGATCCATCATGCGAAACACCGACCCCAAGACTCCGGGTTTTCGCATCTCGCGCCCCAAAAACATATTGTTGGCAATCGACAGCGCCGGCGAAAGGGCCAGGTTTTGATAGACCGTTTCAATGCCCTCGCTGCGGGCGTCATCGGGCGATTTGAAATTCACAGCACGCCCATCCACCAAGACTTCGCCATGATCGGGAACAACCGCCCCAGATAGAGCCTTAATCAAGGTCGATTTGCCCGCGCCATTGTCGCCAATCACCGCGCAGATTTCTCCGGGGTATAAATCGAAATCCGCCCCATCCATGGCGATCACCGTGCCATAGCGTTTCATAAGCCCGCGGGCTTGGATTATAGGTTGCTTCTCGCTCATTTTGTCGCCCTCCGCAGCCATTGGTCAAGCGCCACAGCGATCAAAACCAAATTGCCCGCTGCAAACATTTGCCAATAATCATCTACACCGGCCAAAGACAGGCCGGTATTGAACACGCCCACAATCATCGCGCCCAGAACGGACCCTAAGATCGAGCCACGTCCGCCAAACAATGAGGTGCCGCCAATGACCACCGCCGTGATGCTGGCGAGGTTGATATCGGAAAACCCAATCGGTGAGATCGACCCCACCCGGCCAGCCGCCACCCAGCCAGCGAAGCCGCAAATCAGCCCGGCCAGCGCGTAAACAGAAATCAATGTCCGATTGATTTTAATCCCAGACAGCATTGCGGCATCGGGATCATCGCCGATCGCATGCACATGCCGCCCCCAGGCCGTGTGGTTGAGCAAATACCAAATCACGAGCGCGAGCCCAATCAACGCGAGCCCTCCATAGGTGAGCACAAAGCCACCGAACCGCAAGGAATGCCCGAAAAATAGAAGGCTCGGTGCCATCTCGCGGATATCAGCCCCGCGGATAGATTGCGAGCCGGAATACCACAGCAGCAAGGCCGTAAAGACCGACAAGGTGCCCAGGGTTACAATGAAGGGCGGCAGCTTGACGATTGTCACCAAAACGCCGTTGACCCAGCCCATAAGCGCCCCAAAGAACAATGAGATCGTCACGGCGAAAAAAGGAGGTATGCCAAAATCAACCGCCAAACGCCCCATAATCATGGATGAGAGCACCATAATCGCGCCCACCGAAAGATCGATGCCTGCTGTGAGGATGATCAAGGTCTGCGCAATGGCAACCACGCCGGTCACCGTAACTTGCTTGAGCACCAAAGACAGCACGCCCGGTGACATGAAATTTGGCGCGATGATGCCAAAACAAATCACGCTGAACAGCAAAACCATCGCGGGAATAATAGTTGGGTTACGGCGCAATATGCCGCGCAAAATGTGATCAATTGACCGATCATCGCGGGCGAAAGAGGCGGCAGATTTATCTGCGGCGTCAAGGCCAACCTCAAACTCGGAGCCGGCTTGTTTCGGCGCTTGTTCCATACTCATGGCGATATCCTACCCTATATCAATGTCTCGGCAGCTGGCGAATGGATCCAGCTGACCGAAAGAAGGCGACACTGAATGCCGCCTTCTGACTTATGGTTTCGCGAAAAACAGCCTTAGCCCCAGCAAAGCTCAGTGCCGCGGTCGCTGTCAATAGAGGGAACCCCATCGACTGGCGCATCGGTGACCAAGTTCACACCTGTGTTAAAGAAGGTCAAACCATCGGACGCGGAAGGCTTCGTGCCATCGGCCGCAAATTTCGCAATCGCTTCCACACCTTTGGACGCCATCAGCAATGGATACTGCTGAGATGTTGCACCGATCACACCTTCTTTGACGCTGGCGATACCGGGGCAGCCGCCGTCAACCGAGACCACCAGAACACCAGTTTTACCGGCATTTTGCAGCGCTTGATAGGCACCTTCAGCGGCAGGTTCGTTGATGGTATATACGACATTGATATCAGGCTCGCGGGCCAACAGATTTTCCATCGCGGTCACACCGCCCTCAACAGAGGCATAGGATGTCTCGTGACCAATGACGCGCGGATCCGTTTCTGAACCCATGACGTTCAAATTTGGCACCTCAATACCAAAGCCCACCAAGAAACCTGTGTCGCGGGCAACGTCAACCGAGATATTGTCTTTGTTGATGTCGAGCATGCCGATTTTCGCATTGGCCGCATCCGCGCCGAGAGTCGCAGCCGCCCACCGACCGATCAAAAGACCGGCTTCAAAGTTATCCGTTGCGAAGGTCATATCTTGTGCATTTTTGTCCGCCAGCGGCGTATCCAAAGCGATGACCAAAACACCAGCTGCGCGCGCATCAATCAAAGCAGGTCCCACAGAATCGTTGGACGGTGTAATCAAAATGCCTTTCGCGCCAGATGCAACACAGTTTTCAATCGCGTTGATCTGCGGCGCCGCATCCCCATCTGTCACCCCTGCATAGGCCTGAAAATCCATGCCCGCAGCCGTTGCAGCCGCCTCCGCACCCTCTTTCATTTTTACAAAAAACGGGTTGGTGTTGTTCTTCGTGATCAAGCACGTCAGATCGCCTGCAGATGCCATGCCCACAGATGCAATCAGGGCCAATGCCGACCCAGCCAATAGTTTCTTCATGTCTTCCTCCCATTAAACAATGCGCAAGAGCTTTTGCCCCTGCCGTCGATCAGCCGCCAATTGCGGTTATCAGGGTAATCTTGCGCGATTCGATGGGTTAGGTCAATTAATTAATTAACTTTATTTATTAATTAAATTGGCCTATATTTTTCTAGGTAACATACAGTAAGATGCAGCCACTATGGATGACGCGCAGGTAAAATCATTAAGTATGGGCTTAAGCCAAAAAGGTGTGAGGGATCACAACGAACGTTTGATTCTATCTCTCATCCAACGCCTCGGCGGCCTGCCCGGCAGTGCCCTGGCCAAATTGGCCGATTTATCGCCCCCCACCGTCTTCGGCATTTTACGCCAACTTGAAGCCGATGGGCTCATCGAGCGCGGAACCCCTGTGCGCGGAAAGGTGGGCAAGCCGTCGATCCCCATGGGCCTTGCGGCCAATGGGGCCTTTGCTTTCGGCATCAAAATTGGACGCAGATCCGCAGATCTCATTTTAATGGATTTCAAAGGCGGCACGCGCGGCGAGATGCAAATCACCTATGACTATCCAATTAAGCAGACGGTCTTGGCCTTCCTGCAAGACGGCCTGCTCAATCTCACCAATCAATTATCAGCCTCCGAACAGGCGCGGATTTGCGGTATTGGCGTCGCTGCGCCATTTGAATTTTGGAATTGGAACGCCTCAATTGACGCACCCAGCAATGCGTTCCGAGCCTGGCGCGAGGTCGATTTGGTGGCGGAAATCGGCGCGTTCAGCGACTTGCCTGTCATCGTGATGAATGATGCCACAGCCGCCTGCCAAGCTGAGCACACCTATGGGCGCGGCAAAGAATTTCAAGACTATGCCTATTTCTTCATTGGCGCCTTTATCGGCGGTGGTGTGGTGCTGAACAATTCTGTCTATGTCGGCCGACAGGGGAATGCGGGCGCTTTGGGCTCCATCCGAAGCATCAGCCCGATCGGGGAAAGTATGCAGTTGATCGATATGGCCTCCATTCACCTGCTGGAAGCCCGCTTGCATGAAGTCGATATCGAAACCCAGCAACTTTGGGATGATCCGGACAGCTGGACCAGGCTGACGCGCTATGTGGAACCCTGGCTGCTGCAAACCGCGCAAGAGCTGGCGAAAGCCAGCCTCTCGGCCTGTTCGGTGATTGATTTTGAGGCCATCTTGATAGATGGGTCCTTCCCGGCCAGCCTGCGCGACGATTTGGTCAATCGCGTCCGCCGTTATGTCGCCACACAAGATACCCGCGGCCTGATCCCGCCAAAAATTGAAGCCGGCAGCATTGGCGCCAATGCCCGATCCCAAGGTGCGGCCTGTGAAATCATCCGCACGCAATTCTTTCTAAAAGCCACGACCAATATATAAACTGCCGGGCCGCTATCGGTTCAGCGCCCTGAGGACATAGGGGCCCATATCCGCCACCACAGCCGCGACGCCTTCGGCAGTGGGATGCAATCCATCTGCTTGGAAATAATTTTGCAAATCTGGTGTCACCCCATCCGGCGCCATGAGCGTCTTGAAAAAGAAGGGATAGAATTCGACATCATAGCGGGCGGCGAGGTCTTGAAAGGCTTTATCATACTGCGCCTTATACTCCGCGCCATAGTTCAGCGGTCCCAGATGCCCAACCAAAAGCGTTGGGATGCGCCGCGCCTGCAGTTTCTCTAAAATTTGCTTCAAATTTTCATGCGCCAACCCGGGATCCAAGCCCCGCAGCATGTCATTTGAGCCAAGATTGACAATCACCAAATCCACCGGCTCGACCAGAGTCCAGTCCAACCGGGCCAATCCCCCCGCTGTGGTGTCGCCGGAGACGCCCGCGTTGATCATGCGCAGCTGTGCGCCCTGCCCAGCCAGCCAAGCGCCCAATTGAGGCACAAAGCCACGTTCTGCCGGCAAACCATAGCCCTGGGTCAAGCTGTCGCCGAACGCCACGACGGTCTTGCGGGAGGTTTCGGGCAGAGTCCCCGCTTGGGCCTCTGCCTGACCCAATGTGAAAAAAAGAATTAGCGCCAAGGCGTTGCAAAAGCGGCAGATCAGACCATATCCAAAGGAAGAAAATATCATAGGACGGCTCCCGTGGACAATAAATTCGCGATCGATCTCCAGCAGGTTCACCTCTCTCTTGAGGGCAACGCCGGGCCGGTAGACATTCTACATAGTGTCGACTTGCAAATTACTCAAGGGAGCAGCTGCGCCTTGGTCGGGCCCTCTGGATCCGGCAAATCCAGCCTGCTGATGGTCATGGCCGGGCTCGAGCAGGCCACGAGCGGGCGGGTGAGCGTTCTGGGAGAGGATATCAGTGCGATGTCGGAAGCTGAGCTGGCGCAGTTTCGCCGCGGGCGGGTCGGCGTCGTGTTCCAATCTTTCCATCTCATTCCCTCGATGACGGCCCTCCAAAACGTCGCAACAGCGCTCGAATTGGCGGGGCAACCCGATCCTTTCCACCGCGCCCGTGCCAAACTTACCGCGTTAGGTTTGGCCCACCGCTGTGACCATTTCCCGAAACAAATGTCCGGCGGCGAGCAGCAACGCGTGGCCCTGGCGCGCGCCTTGGCCCCCAATCCCCAACTTGTTTTTGCCGATGAGCCAACCGGAAATCTGGATGCGGCCAATGGGGCCAGCATTGTAGACAGCCTGTTCACCTTAACCCAGGACCAGGCCGATACGACTTTGATTCTCGTCACCCATGACGTTCAATTGGCGCAGCGTTGTGATCGGATCATTGATCTGCGCGATGGCAAAATCTGTGAAAGCACTGGCGCATGATTGCCCTCAAAATTGCCCAGCGTGAATTGATCGCCGCCTGGCGCGAGCGGTTGCACGGCTTTCGCATTCTCATGCTCTGCTTGATCTTTGGCATCGCCTCCATCTCCGCAATTGGCTCTCTGCGCGGCGCAATCGACGCGGGACTAAACAGCAATGGCAGGGTTTTTCTCGGAGGCGACGCGCAAATTGAGCTCACCTACCGCCAAGCCAATGCGCAGGAAGAGGCTTGGATGGCCCGACAAAGCCGGGCGCAGTCTCAGATCATTGATTTTCGCTCTATGGCGGTTGCCCCAGCGACGAACAAGCGCATTCTCACGCAGGTCAAAGCCGTGGATTCGGCCTATCCTCTGGTGGGGACAGTCACCCTGTCGGGCAATATGGGCTTACCTGAGGCCTTTGCCGGCCGCGACGGTCTGCCCGGCGTGATTCTCGCCCCAGCGCTTCTGCGGCGCCTGAACATCAACTTGGGTGATCAGGTGCAGTTTGGGCAAAAGCGATTTGTGGTCATGGCGACCTTACTCAAGGAACCTGACAATTTCGGCAATTTTGCTTTGGGGCCGCGCAGCCTTGTCTTGACCAAAGACCTAGAGGGCTCAGGGCTCCTGGCCGCGGGCACCCTTTTTTCCAGCAAATATAGGCTGCTGTTGGAGGATGGGCGTAATTTGGATCAGGCTCAACAAAGGTTTGACAAGGATTGGCCCGGCACAGGCGCCAAATGGAAAGATGCCCGCAAAGCCTCGCCCGGCGCCGATCGGATGATCGAAAGGATGAGCCGCTTTTTGATCCTGATTGGCCTGTCGGGCCTGGTGGTGGGCGGGATTGGGGTAAGCGCTGCTGTGCAAGCATTTGTTGCAAAAAAAACGGGACATATCGCCGTGTTAAAGACGCTGGGTGCCACACCGAGCCAAATCTTTTGGATCTATACTGTGCAAATCGCTGTCTATACCGGCCTGTCGGTGGTGCTTGGCCTTTTGCTGGGTGCGCTTGCGCCCTTTGCTGCCCGGCCATTTTTGCCCGACAATCTCGCCGAGGTGGCTTTGATTTCCATATACCCCTCGGCCCTCATTGAGGCTGCGGTCTATGGCTGCTTGGCGGCGGCGATTTTCTCAATTTGGCCCTTGGCCCAGACCGAACATATTCGCCCAGCCCATCTTTTCAGCGGCGGCGCAGCGGCCCAATGGCCTGCGCGGCGCTACCTCCTCGTGCAAGGTGCATTATTGGCCGCGGCGCTCTTTGGCGCAGTCCAGTTTTCTGGCTCTTGGACCATGACCTTCTGGCTCTTGAGCGGCATCGCAATTTCGCTGCTCATCTTAGCTATGATCTCTGGCGCCTTTCAGATCACGCTCAAGCGCATCATGCGTGGCGCCGCATTTCAGGGCCGATTGCCACTGCGCGCAGCTTTGAGCGCTCTGGCCAGCGGCTCGGAACGCACTGGCTCTGTGGTGATGGGCATCGGACTTGGGCTCACGGTATTGGCCGCGGTTGGTCAAATTGACGGCAATCTGCGGCGCTCGATAACGCAATCCTTGCCCGACAAAGCCCCAAGCTTCTTTTTCCTCGACATTCAATCTGGTCAGCTGCCAGAATTCAACCGGCGCCTTGCGGAAAATCCAGCGGTGCGGAAGGTTGAAACAGCGCCTATGCTGCGCGGTCTCGTCACGAAGATAAATGAGCAACCCGCCGCAGAGGTTGGCGGGGATCATTGGGTGCTGCGGGGTGACCGCGGGATCAGCTATGCCGATGGTTTGCCGGAAAAGACAAAAATTACAGCCGGACAATGGTGGGGTGAGGGCTATAGCGGCCCCCCCCAAATCAGCTTCGCCGCCGAAGAGGCCGAAGAGATCGGCATCGGACTTGGAGATCAATTGACCCTCAATGTATTGGGCCGCGATATCACCGCCACGATCACGAGCCTGCGCGAGGTGGATTTCTCCACGGCCGGCATGGGATTTGTGATCTTATTGAATGAAGCTGCTTTGAAGGGCGCGCCGCATTCTCACATCGCAACGGTCTATGCCGAAGCCTCGGCTGAAATTCCAATTTTAGATGAATTGAACCAGGCCTTCCCCAATGTCACCGGTATTCAAATTCGAGAGGCCGCAGCTTTGGTCACAGGCGTGGTGTCCTCCATCGCCTCCGCCACCTCTATCGGCGCCCTTGCCACCTTGGTCACTGGATTTTTGATCCTCATCGGGGCGGCCGCCGCCAGCACGGCCCAGCGCGCCTATGAAAGTGCAATTTTAAAGACACTCGGAGCCACGCGGCGCGAAATCCTTACCTCCTTCGCCCTACGCTCGGCGATGATCGGAGCGCTTGCCGCCGGCGTGGCCCTTGGCGCGGGGCTGCTGGGCGGCTGGGCCGTCAGCCATTTTGTATTTGAGAATAAATTTGAAGTCATCTGGACCAATGCCGCCTTGGTGATCCTTGGCGGTATCGGCCTGACCTTAATCACAGGCATGCTCTTTGCCCTCGGCCCGCTGTCGAAATCCGCCGCAACTGAGCTCAGGCACCGCGATTGATGCAGCCGGATCGGATATCTGGGCGCTCTGCCCGTGTCAGCGGAGGTTTTTCACCGCTGCGCATGGGACAAAACAATTCACCTGATCGCCGCAATTCGCTATGGTCACCGGCAGAAGCATAGGGTGACCAGATGGGCGATGCGCGCGTTAAATACTCGGTGATCATACCAACCTATAACCGCGAGCCTCTGCTGGCCGAGGCGTTGCGATCTGTCCAAGCTGCCCTACCCGATTGTTCCGAAGTGATTGTCGTGAACGATGGCCCCGCCTTCGAGACGCCGACGCGTGATTTGATTGAGACATTGGGCGCAGTGGCTGTAAAAACCAAGGGCGGGCTCGGTGCCGGAGCGGCGCGCAACATCGGCGCAGACCGCGCGCGCGGTCAATGGCTCTTGTTTTTGGATGATGATGATCTGATTGCCGTCGGATATTGGCAAGCGGTCGCCCGCTATATCGACGCGCATGTTCAATCTACAGATCTCGCCTATGGGTTTTGCCGCGCCAGCCTCCAGTCTGATCGCACAGAAATGCAGCGCATCGCGGCAACCCAGGCCGTGTTTGATATTCAGCCGCAAGAGGGCCCCTCTCTGAGGCCAAAAATCGCGGGATTGGGCCTGGGATTTTGGGTGTCAAAATCCCTATTTCAAATGGTCGGCGGGATAAACGCGGGGTTGCGCACAAATGAGGACACAGATTTTTGTCTCAAACTTCTAAGCGCCGGAGCACGCTGCCACACCACGCCGTCACAGGGGGCGGTGATTTTTCAGGGCAATCATGGTTCAGCCGCCGCCGGTTCCACCACAAAACGCTATGGACCGGCGCAACGCGCCCAATTTTTCAAACATATTTTGGACAGCCAAGCAAAAATCCTCGCCACCGATCGCAAGGCCGAAACATGGCTTTGGAAGCGGTATCTCAAGATGGCAGCCCGCGCCGGGGGAATGGCAGGCTACCGGTCCCTGCGCGACGCGGCGGGATTAACGGCGGGTCGCGCGCGCCTGCTCGCGGCCTATTGGGCGATCTGGCGGGTTTTGGCCCAGCTCGACCGCCGCTAAGCGCTCAAACCCCCTGAGCCCAACACAGCCCCGACCGCCGAGCCAAAAGCACTTTGCCCGGTGGCAACACCGGGCTGCGCCTGCCTGCCCCCCGGCAGGCGCAGCCCTCATTTCGTCTTGGAATGGCGTGAGGCAGAGGTCTTGGGCATTGAAGAAACCGGGGCTAGGCAGATTAATTAAATGTTTTATTTATTTTTTTACATAATGGTTTGATAAAATAACATTAAGGATTTTTGGTATGAAACCTACAAAAAAAATAATGCTGCCCCTGTGTTTTGGCTTTCTTGCCAGCGCCTCCTGTGCACAAGAGGGCGCCTCTTGGTCCTTCGGCGCTGGTCTCTCGACCATGGGCGCAAATGTAGAGGCGCGATATCGCCTGACGCCTCACATCGGCCTGCGCGGCGTGATGAGTGGGGGCATTGATCAGGATTTCGACGTCTCAGACACCAATTTTGATATCGCCTGAAACATCAAACTGGGCGCAACGTCGCTCTTGCTGGATGCCTACCCTCTTGGAGGGTCTTGGCGCATTTCAGCCGGCCTACTCAAATCCGGAACGGAATTCAACGCCGCAGGCACAGTGGATGTCTCTGGTGTCCAGGAGACCGCCGATGTCACTGCGCGCTTCAGCAAGTCCACCGCGCCAATTGTGACGACGTCCTATGATGTGAGGCTGGGAAAAAGCTTGGCCATTACACCGGAGATTGGGGTTATTTTCAACGGTGGCATTGACCTGGCTTTTGCAGCCACCGGTACGACCTTACAAACGACAATCGACAATGACCCAGATGTTCAAGAGGCGGTTCAAACCGCGGCAGATATTAACAAGCTGCCTTATATTGCTCTGACGATCAGCTATCGTTTTTAGACTGACTGGGGCGGCGGCGCGGGCTAAAAATTAGCCCGCGTGCGGCCAAATATATCACTCTCCCAACACAGCCCCGACCGCCTGCACAGTGGCCGCAACCACGATATCCGCCTCCGCGCGGGTCAAGCAAAACGGCGGTGCGAAACCCAGAATATCGCCCTGGGGCATGGCCCGCGCAATCACTTGGCTTTGTGCCAAGAGCGCCGCAGAAATCTGCGGGCCAATTTTCTCTGCCGGGTCAAAGAAAATCCGGTCATCTTTGTCTTTCACAAATTCCACCGCGCAGAGCAGCCCCTCGCCGCGCACATCTCCCACATGCGGGTGATCGCCCAGCGCCTCAGCCAATGCTCGTTTCAAATAGGTGCCAACCTCGCGCGCGTTGCGTATCAAGTCCAACGTATCGATCACCTTTAGATTGGCCACCCCAGCGGCGGCGCAAATGGGATGGGCAGAATAGGTCCAGCCATGGCCAATAGGGCCATTTTCATCCGTGCCTTGCTCCAAGACCTGCCATATTTTTTCGCCAATGATGGAGCCGGACAGCGGCGCATAGGCCAAGGTCAGCCCCTTGGCGATGGTGATGATATCGGCCTCAAGCCCGTAATGATCCGAGCCAAACATCGATCCCAGTCGCCCAAAGCCGGTAACCACCTCATCGACCACCAGCAATATATCGTGTTTTTTCAGCACCGCTTGCATGGCTGGCCAATAGCCCGCTGGCGGCGGAACGATGCCCCCGGTCCCAAGTACAGGCTCTGCGATAAAGGCCGCAATGGTATCGGCGCCCTCACGCGCAATCATCTCTTCCAAGCAGGTCACGCAATGGGCGACAAACTCGGCCTCACTTTGCCTCAGATCCGCACGGCGAAAATAATCAGGCGCTTCCGTGTGAAGGATAGGGGCCAACGGCAGATCAAATTTCTTGTGAAACAGGTCCAGCCCGGTCAAAGATCCAGTGACCAGCCCAGAGCCATGATAGCCCCGCCAACGGCTGATAATCTTCTTCTTTTCAGGTCGTCCAAGAATATTGTTATAATACCAGATGAGTTTGACATTGGTCTCATTGGCGTCCGATCCGCCCAGACCAAAATAGACTTTCGACATATTGGCCGGAGCACGATCCAAAATCATCTTGGACAGGGTGATCGAGGCTTCGGTTCCATGCCCAACATAGGAGTGGTAATAGGTCAATTCTTGAGCCTGAGCGGCAATGGCATCGGAAATCTCCGTCCGGCCATAGCCTGCATTCACACAATAAAGCCCGGCAAAAGCATCCAAGAGCTTTTGACCCTCCCGATCTTCAATATAGACCCCGCTGGCGGTCTTGATCACTCGGTTTGGAGAGTCCCCCCGCGCATGGTGCGCCAAATGGGTCGACGGGTGAAAAAAATTCTCGCGGTCCCATTGATCGAGTTGATCGTTTTTCAGCATAGCCTGCGTCCTTATCTTTACAGAGTGTCACCACCCAATCTTTTCAGTCTTTGACAACCATTTTGCGCGGCACATTGGCCAAACATTCCGGCCCATTGTTCCCAATCCGAATGCTTTCAGTAATTTCAAACCCCCAATCATCCATCCAAAGGCCGGTCATGAAATGAAACGTCATATTTTCCTGCAAAACAGTCCTGTCGCCCGGCCGCAATGACATGGTGCGCTCGCCCCAATCTGGCGGGTAGCTCACACCGATGGGATAGCCGGTGCGGTTGTCTTTCGTAATGCCATATTTCTTGAGAATATCAAAAAAGGCGATCGCAATATCCTCACAGCTATTGCCGACGCGCGCCTTTTCCAGCCCCGCCTCCATACCTTCCAAAACGGCCTGTTCGGCATCCAGGAATGTCTGGGTTGGTTTGCCCAGGAAGACGGTTCGTGACAAGGGACAGTGATAGCGCTTCACAACACCCGCAATCTCAAAAAATGTTCCCTCGCCCGACCTCATGGGTGCATCATCCCAGGTCAAATGTGGTGCGGAGGCATCGGCGCCCGAAGGCAAAAGCGGTACAAGCGCCGGGTAATCCCCACCGGCCCCAATGGCCGGATCATAGCGCAAGGCGGCGTCATAGATCTCGGCCACCAAGTCACATTTGCGAATGCCGGGCTCAACCTTTTCAACAATGCGCTCATGCATCCGCCCAACAATTTGCCCGGCCTGGCGCATCAAAGCCAGTTCAGCCTCTGATTTCACGGCACGTTGCCAATTGACCAGGCCCGTCGCATCGATGAGCTGGGCGTTGGGCAGGTTGGCAATCAGGGCCAAATAGGCCGCAGCGGAAAACCAATAATTGTCCATTTCCACACCAATGCGCCCTTTGGCCAAGCCGCGATCGGTCAATTGCGCCGCAAGATAGCTCATCGGATGGCGCTCAGTCGATTGCACATAGTGATCTGGATAACCGATGATATCGGACGGCTCCATAAAACAGGTGCGCAGCGCGCCCTTGGCATCCTGTCCTCGCCCATACCAAATTGGAGCCCCTTCCAGAGGCAGGATCACACATTGGTGCACATAAAATGACCAGCCATCATATCCGGTTAGCCAGTTCATATTCGAGGGATCCGAAACGATCAGCAGATCAATCTCGCGCTGTTGCATCTCTTGGCGGGTTTTGGTGAGCCGCTGATCAAACTCAATGCGCGAAAAATTCAGTTTAGCATGTGACATCACGGGCGCTCCTATGAAGGTATCTGTGAAAAACCTATCAGAGCCAGACCCGCTGTATAGCCCCAGTGCTACATATTTTGCCAGGTTCAGCCGAACGGCCAAGCGGTGCTACTCTGGCTCTTGAATTCTATCCGCCGACCTGCGCCTATGGCCCATGAGCAGAGTGTTCCCAACAGCCAAGGTCAGCATGATCAGCCCCAACCCCAAGCGCGCCCTATGACAGCCCTGCACAGCCAAAGGACCATTGGTCTTGCACTTGCCATTTTCGGCGCGCTGCTGTTGACGCCTGACACCTTGTTCATGCGCCTGTCGCAGCTCGACGGGTTCACTATGTTGCTCTGGCGCGGCGGCCTCAGCGGCCTGGCCTATTTGATGATCTGGTATTGGATGCGCGGCCCGCGCGATCTGTCCCATATCTGGACCGGAAATTTTGCGATTATCGTCGCCTGTCAGACCGGTAATGCGGCGCTGTTTAGCCTCGCCATTGCCGTCGCACCTGTCACGGTTGTTTTGATCGGCGTGGCCACCGCACCCATTTTCGCCGCTATTTTGTCGCGCTTCATATTGGGTGAAGCCCTCTCAACGCGCACAATTGTCACGGCCGCCATGGTCTTTTTGGGCCTATCTATCTCAGTACTGGGCAGCGACGACGGGCAAGTGAAGCTCGACCTCATGACGCTCATCGGAGCGGGATTGGGGCTAGGTGTCGCCTTCAGCCTGGCGATGAATTTCACAATTATCCGCAAAGACACGGATGTGCCCTTTGTTCTGGCCATTGCCCTTGGTGCCATTGTCGCCGCCGGGCTGGCCGCATTCTTTGTAACCACACTCACCTGGCCGCCCCTGCCGCAGATGGGCGCGATTGCGGTCACCGGCATATTCATCCTTCCGCTCTCCTTCGTGACTCTCTCCTATGCGGCCCGCTTTGTGCCCTCCTCCACCGTGAGCCTCATCATGTTGCTCGAAACAGTTTTGGGCCCATTGTGGATTTGGTGGGGCATTGATGAGGTCCCCAGCGCGACGATGTTGATTGGTGGTGGCATCGTTCTGACCTGTCTGGCTGTGTTCTTGATCCTTGAGGGCCGCAGCGCCGCATGAAACACCGGCATGACAGCCACCCGCGCCCCCAAAACAACGGCCAATTTAATGATCGACAAAGAGAATGGTGAGTTCTAGCCTCGGCCCGAGGAGAGTTACCATGACCCAATATGAGACGGCCGCACCAGACCTTCCCCTCAGCAGCTTGAGCGTGACAGAGCGCGTCTTTCAAGGCCTCACTCCGAGACTGGACGATGTGGTCCTCATTGATGGGACGGATGGGCGACAATTTACCGCCGGCGAGGTGATCGACCACGTCAAACGACTGGCGGGTGGATTGCGCGCGGCCGGCCATGTGCCGCAAAAACCAGTTGCCCTTATGGCGCCGAACTCACCCGAATATTGCTTTATTTTTCACGCCGTCGCTTGGGCCGGCGGCACGATCACAACTTTAAATCCGACCTATACGGCGCAGGAAATTCGCCATCAGCTGCGCGATTCCGATGCCGGGCTGTTGATCACTGTTCCCGCCACGCTCGCGGTCGCCAAAGAGGCGCTGGAGGAGCTGCCAGAGGTGCAGCTTTGCGTCATTGGCAGCGCCGAAGGGTGCCAGAGCCTGTCCGAGCTATACGGCACGGCGCAAGAGCAGCAATGCCCGGTAGATTTGGACCGCCACAGCGTGGCCCTGCCCTATTCCTCTGGAACCACCGGCCTGCCCAAAGGGGTGTGCCTGTCACATCGCAACCTCTCCATCAATATTGACCAAACCGCTCAGGGCGCTGAATTTCGAGCTGGCGAGACCGCCGCCGCCTTCCTGCCTTTCTTTCACATCTACGGTATGACCGTGATGATGAATATGCATCTCGCCTGTGGTGGTGTTCTGGTCACCATGCCGCGGTTCGATTTGGAGCTTTTTTTGCGTATTTGCCAAGACCACCGCGCCCGGCGCATGTGGATTGTACCGCCAGTCGCGCTTGCCTTGGCCAAACATCCCTTGGTCGACGCCTATGATCTGAGCGCATTGGAGCAAGTTTTCTCAGGTGCCGCGCCCATGGGCAGCGCCCTGTCTGACGCGGTGGCCAATCGCCTCAACTGCGCCATGCTGCAAGGCTACGGCATGACCGAACTGGCGCCTGTGTCCCATATTACCCCCCTGAGTACCCCACGTTCTGGGGCCTCGGGGCTTGCGATTGCCAACACCCGCTGCCGAATTGTCAGCCCCGAGACTGGGGAGGACTTGCCACCGGGGGCGGAAGGCGAGCTTTGGATCAAAGGCCCGCAGGTCATGATTGGCTATCTCAACAATGAACAAGCGACCCAAGACACCCTGACCCCTGACGGCTGGCTGAAAACCGGCGACGTGGCGATCATAGATGCCGATGGGTATATGTTCATTGTGGATCGTCTCAAAGAGCTGATCAAATACAAAGGGTTTCAAGTGGCCCCGGCGGAACTGGAGGCCACTTTGGTCGGCCATCCGCAGATTCAAGATGCCGCGGTGATTGGCCTACCGGATGAAGAGGCCGGCGAAGTGCCCGTGGCCTTTGTCGTTTGCCAAGACCCTGCCCCCAGCCCGGAAGAGATCCAATCCTATGTCGGCGCGCAGCTGTCGCATTACAAACACCTGCACCGCGTCACCTTCGTCGAGTCAATTCCGAAGTCGCCCTCGGGCAAAATTCTACGGCGTTTGCTGCGCGACAGCCTTTGAATCAGGCCCGCCCCGCGGTCTCAGGCCAGATAAGCAAGTGAGAACAGCGACAAAACCGAGGTCCAGATGATCACCGGAGCGATGGTATCTGTGCGCACTTTGTAAAGCATGGCCAATGCGAAGGCCATCGCGCCCGAAGGGCCGGCACCGTTGAGCAGCAGAAGATCATTCCAAAGCTCGGGCCGCGCACCCCAGGCCAGCACAGCCATGACGACCACTGGCATGAGCAGCAATTTGATGCCCGCCACAGCGGCCACTTTTTTTGTCGGCCAGAGTCTATGCCCCGATAGGATCACCCCAAGCGCAAAGAGCGTCAAAGGCGCCGCGCCCGCACCGGCGAATTTACAGGCCACCAGGAGCGGCTCTGCGGCGATCAACCCCAATCCATTGCTGCCCAGACCCAGGGCAATCGCAATCAAAACCGGGTTTTTGACCAGGCGCAGCAGGCTTTGCCCCGCCGATTGCCCACGATTGGCCAATAAATCCGTCGTGATAATAAAAAATGCAAAAGTCACAGTGGCGTCCCAGACGACCGCTGCCACGATCGGGATATTGCCACCGCTGCCATAGATCAGCGTCGAAATCGGCCAGATATATAGCAAGGAATTGACGAAAATGGTGGCCATTGCCAGAAGCCAAGCCTCTAGAAAGGCAGATTTGAAAAGGTAAATCGAAAGCAGCAGGGTGGTCAGAAAGACCGCGATTTGCGCCAGAGCATAAAGCGCTATGGCGTCAAAATAAAAACTGTCGAGATCCACCCCATTGACCAAGGGGAAGATCAGAGCAGGTTGCAAGATCAAAAAGGCAATACGGTTGAGCGTGCTCGCCTCAGCCGTTGAGACAAACCGCATCCGCCCCATGGCAAAGCCAAGCACCATGATCGAGAACACTGGCAAAATATTGTGGGTTAGAATGGTTAGCAATTTGTGCTCCTGACACCGCAATGGCCCATGCAGGACCGGCCTATAAGAGGATGCGCGGCGCGGCAATAGGCGAAAATGCACTCGCCGCAGGTTGCCACGGCTTCTTTCGCACTCATGCGCTTAGATGTGCACGCCGAACAGATACCCCACGCCCGTGGTCACCGCCATCGCCAGAACACCCCAGCCCATCACCCGAACCATCGCGGGGTGCATCGGTGCTCCGCCGAGCTTCGCGCCCAGCGCACCAAGGCCGGCCAAAGCGCCCACAGTCACAGTCCAAACCGTTGGGACGATCCAATCGGACGGCACGACAACCGCCGCCAAAACCGGAATTGCAGCCGCCACGCTGAAGGTCAGGCCAGAGGCAACGGCGGCCTCAAGCGGGTTGGCGCTGTGGATCTCCGATAGTCCCAATTCATCGCGGATATGCGCGCCAAGAGCGTCGTGCTCTGACAGCTCCTGCGCCACTTTGCGTGCGGTTTCATCAGTCAGTCCACGCAAACGGTAAATCTCGACCAGCTCCTCAAGTTCTGCCGCCGGCATATCCCGCAGGGCCGCCTCCTCGCGCTTGATATCGGCGCGTTCCGTATCCGATTGCGAGGAGACCGAGACATATTCACCCGCCGCCATGGACATGGCACCGGCCACAAGCCCGGCGACACCGGCCACAAGGATGACCCGCGCATCCGGCTCGGCGGCCGCCACCCCCACCACCAAAGAGGACACAGAGACGATCCCGTCATTCGCCCCCAGCACAGCCGCGCGCAGCCAGCTGTTGCGAGTGACGTAATGGGGATCATCTGGATGGGCGCTTGGGTGGGACATGCGGGCAATCTTTCCAAAATTTGACGCCATTAAAACATGCGGGCCGAAACTACTCAACGTCGGACCCAAAGAAAATCGCGCAGATTGGACGGCGTGCGCGCAGCCAGGCAGGGCATAGTGCCAGGCCGGCCTAGCTGATCCGTCGCAGCAAAGGGCAGGTTTCCGAATTTGACACGCCGGGCAATTCCCGGATTCGTGCCAGAATGCTGTCGAATTCATAAAGACTTGTGGTCTCCAATTCGATCACCAAATCCCAAACCCCGCAGGTGCGGTGCAAAGAGGTGACCTCCGGCAGACGCTGCAATGCCTTTTGCACCGAACTGGCCGTGTTGCCGCGCACTTCAATCATCATAACGGCGCGCACCAGCTCATGGGTTTCCAGCCCGCCCAAATCGATCGTGAAGCGTTTGATGACACGGCTGTCTATCAAGCGTGTGAGGCGCGTTTGCACAGTGCCACGCGCCAGCCCCAAAACACCTGCCAGCGTGGTGACCGTCGCCCGCCCATCAATTTGCAAGCGCGCAATGATTTTTCTGTCAATGTCATCGATATTGATCATTTTGTATATTGGCCTCAAATTTTTGAGCATTTCTTATATGAATTGAACAATATTTCAGCTGATTGTGCAATATGGGCATGGCAATTTTGACCCATCCTCGTTGACATCGGAGCGCAGCATGACACCTCATTGCACAATTTTAGGCCTGCCCCTTCAGGCGGGCACAGGGCGCGGCGGCTGCCTCATGGGGCCAGACGCCTTTCGCACGGCCGGGCTGGGAGAGGTTATCACCAGCCAGGGTTTTGGCTTGACAGATCTCGGAAATCTACCCTTTCCAGCCTCTGTACCAGAGGTGACCGGCCCCGCGCATTTGAAGAAACTGCCCGAAATCGTGGCCTGGACGCGGGATATTCAAACGCAGGCAGCCAAGCTGGCCGCACAGGACACTTTTCCAATTTTCATCGGTGGTGACCACTCAATGGCGGCCGGCACATTGTCCGGCGTGGCACAGGCGGCGGCTGAACGGGGACGGCCGCAATTTGTGCTCTGGCTGGATGCCCACCCCGATATGAACACGCTCACCAGCTCCCTGAGCGGACATTTGCACGGCACGCCGATGGCCTATGCACTGGGCCTAGAAAGTTTTGAGGGGATATTCCCCCCCCTGCCCGCGCCCTTGGATCTGGCCAATATATGTATGATGGGGCTGCGGTCTGTCGATGAGGCAGAACATCGCTTCATTGCGGAGATGGGCATTGATGTCTATGACATGCGCCGCATCGATGAATTGGGCGTTGTCAAACCTATGGAGGCTTTTTTGCGCCGCGTGGCGCAGTCCAATGGCCTGTTGCATGTGAGCTTCGATGTGGATTTCCTCGATCCTGAAATCGCCCCCGCCGTCGGCACAACCGTGCCGGGCGGCGCCACGTTCCGCGAGGCGCATTTAATCATGGAAATGATCCATGACAGTGGCCTCGCCAGCTCCCTTGATTTAACCGAATTGAATCCCTTCCTCGACATCCGAGGGAAAACTGCAACGCTGATGTGCGATCTGACCGCGTCTCTTTTAGGCCGCAAAGTTCTAGATCGCCGCACAAGAGGTTTATAATATGGCCGCTCCCAATCCTTCAGCTCTGGCGATGGTGCCATTTGTTTCGGTGCAAGACATGATGCGGATCGTAAATGCAATCGGCCCGCGACAAATGTTGCGGGAACTTTGTGCCTATATCGAAGCAGATTTTCGACGGTGGGAAACCTTTGACAAAACACCGCGCATTCCGGCCCATTCGGAGGAAGGTGTGATCGAGCTGATGCCCACCTCCGACGGGGCATATTACGGGTTCAAATATGTCAACGGCCACCCCGCCAATATGGCGCGCGGATTTCAGACAGTCACGGCCTTCGGCGTTCTGGCCAAAGTCTCCAACGGCTATCCGGTTCTATTCACCGAAATGACCATCCTAACAGCCCTGCGCACCGCCGCCACCAGCGCCATGGCGGCAAAATATTTGGCGCCAAAATCCGCTCGAACAATGGCCATGATCGGCAATGGGGCGCAATGCGAATTTCAGGCTTTGGCCTTTCAAGAGATCCTTGGAATTGACACTGTCCATCTGTTCGACATCGACCGCAAGGCCCGCGAGAAAGCCGCGCGAAACTTGGCAGACACAGGCTTGAAACTGCGCCTCTGCGCCAGCGCCGAAGAGGCCGTCTCCGGGGCCGATATCATCACCACCTGCACCGCAGATAAGCAAAATGCCACTGTATTAACTGACAATATGGTGGGTGCGGGCGTGCATATCAATGCCATTGGCGGCGACTGCCCGGGCAAGACTGAACTGCACCGTGATATTTTGCACCGCTCAGATATTTTTGTCGAATACCCGCCGCAAACCCGCATCGAAGGCGAAATCCAGGCCTTGGCAGCCGATCACCCTGTCACAGAGCTATGGCAGGTCGTGGCCGGGCAAAAACCAGGCCGCAGTACCGAACGACAAATCACGTTATTTGACAGCGTCGGTTTTGCGATAGAGGATTTTTCGGCGCTGCGGTATCTGCGGGATCAATTGGAACCCACCGGGCATTTTGTCCAGCTTGACCTTCTCGCCGATCCCGATGATCCGCGCGATTTATTCGGCATGATCAACCGTGCCAAAGAGGACCTATGATGGACCATTTCCGCAGACAGATGCGCGCAAAAGCCTATGCCTCTGACGCAGAGGTTTTGCACCAATTAGCCGCATTGGCCCCAAGCCCCGAGGCGCGCGCCGAAATTTTCCGGCAGGCCAGCGCCATGGTTGCGAGACTGCGCGCAGAGGCTAAGCCCTCTGTGATGGAGTTATTCCTTGCGGAATATGGCCTGTCCTCTGAGGAGGGCGTTGCCTTGATGTGCCTGGCCGAAGCGCTGCTGCGCGTGCCGGATGCGGCCACAATGGATGCATTGATTGAAGACAAGATTGCCCCGTCCGAATGGGGCAAACATCTGGGTGAAAGCCATTCCATTTTGGTCAATGCCTCTACCTGGGCGCTTTTGGTCACGGGACAGGTGCTCGATGCGCCCGAGACCGGCATGGCCGGACTTCTGCGCGGGGCAATCAAACGCCTCGGCGAGCCGATCATCCGCCAAGCTGTGGCGCGGGTCATGCGCGAAATGGGGCAACAATTTGTCCTTGGTCAAACCATCCAAAAGGCCCTAAGCCGCGCGGCAGGTTTTGAGGCAAAAGGCTATCTGTACAGCTACGATATGTTGGGGGAAGCGGCGATCACCGATGAGGACGCACGCGGCTACCATATGGCCTATGCTGACGCGATTGCGCAAATCGCCAAATCTGCCTCTGGCAAGGATATCTCGAGCAATCCTGGCATCTCCATCAAACTCTCTGCACTGCATCCCAATTATGATCTGCAACATCGTGCGGAAGTGATGGACGTATTGGTGCCCCGCGCGCGATCCTTGGCGCTTTTGGCAAAATCTGCCGGAATCGGGCTGCACATCGACGCCGAAGAGGCCGCACGTTTGGATCTCTCGTTAGATGTGATAGAGGCTGTTCTGTCAGAGCCCAGTCTGGCACGCTGGGACGGGTTTGGGGTTGTGGTGCAAGCCTATGGCAAACGCGCCGCTTATGTCATTGATTGGCTCTATGCTTTGGCCCTAAAATTGGATCGCCGCATCATGGTGCGTTTGGTCAAGGGCGCCTATTGGGACACGGAAATCAAATTGGCGCAGGTTGACGGCCTCCCGGGTTTTCCGGTGCTGGCCACGAAACCGCATACCGACATGCACTACATCTGCTGCGCGCAGAAACTGCTGGCCATGGCTGATCGCATTTACCCTCAATTTGCCACCCATAACGCCCATACCATCGCCGCCGTATTGCACAGCGCGCGCGCTCAGAAGGTGACACATTTTGAATTCCAGCGCCTGCATGGCATGGGCGAAGCTCTGCATGAGCAAGTGTTGCAAGAGCATGGGGTTGCCTGCCGAATTTATGCGCCCGTTGGGCACCATTCCGATCTTCTGGCCTATCTGGTGCGCCGGCTTTTAGAAAACGGCGCCAATTCTTCCTTTGTAAATCAAATATTTGACGCGGAGGTTCCGGCCCATGTGGTGGCCGCGGATCCCTTTGAAAAAGCGCAGGAAGCCGGCCCAAAAATTTCCCTACCCGCAGATATTTTCGCACCAGACCGCCGCAACTCCAAAGGATTTGATCTTTCAGATCCAGAAGTTTTGGCGCATCTGCAAGCCCAGCGGGTGCGGCGTCAAACCTGGAGCTATGGCGATCTTGGCCAACCTCATCCCGTGCAAAGCCCAGCCACGGGAGACCAAATTGGACAGATTGGGTTTTTATCCGCAGACCAGGCGCAGCAGCTGGCCATGGCCGCCACCCCTTGGCAGGTCCCCCCAGCCCAGCGGGCCGCAGCCTTGCGCAAAGCGGCAGATCTTTATGAAAACCACGCGGAGGAATTTTTTGCTCTGCTCACCCATGAGGCAGGTAAAACGCTGACTGACTGCATTGGCGAATTGCGCGAGGCGGTGGATTTTCTGCGCTATTACGCCCATCAGGCAGAGGCGCTGGCCAGCACCTCGGATGGAATTTTCACCTGCATTAGCCCTTGGAATTTTCCTTTGGCCATTTTCACCGGACAAATCGCCGCCGCTTTGGCCATGGGCAATGGGGTCTTGGCCAAGCCGGCCGAAGCCACGAGTTTGATTGCTGTGCAAGCAACCGCAGTTTTGCATCAAGCCGGCGTGCCAAAAACCTGCCTACAGCTGGTTCCCGGGGAGGGCGCTGTCGTGGGTCCTGTTCTATGCGCTGCGCCCAATGTTTCCGGAGTTTGCTTCACAGGCTCAACCGCGACAGCGCAGGCGATCAACCGGGTCATGGCAGAAAACCTACCGCCACAGGCACCCTTGATTGCCGAAACCGGCGGGTTGAACGCCATGATTGTCGACAGTACGGCCCTGCTCGAGCAGGCCGTTCAGGATGTGGTTGTCAGCGCCTTTCAATCGGCCGGTCAACGCTGCTCGGCACTGCGGATGCTTTATGTGCAAAGCGATATCGCAGATGCATTTGAGCGGATGTTGTGCGGCGCGATGCAAGCCCTCGTGGTTGGCCCCCCCGAGGCGGCCGATTGCGATGTCGGGCCGGTGATTGATGCGGCGGCTCAAGCGCGTATTGCGGCTCATATCGCAGGTCACAAGATCCTATTTCAAACCTCAGCGCCACAGAAAGGATATTTCGTTGCCCCAACGATCCTATCGGTGAGCGGAATGTCTGATCTGCACGAAGAAATCTTCGGGCCCGTGCTGCATTTGGCGCGCTATGATGCGGGCGATTTGGACCGGGTGATTGATGTGATCAACGCCAGCGGCTATGGTCTAACCTTCGGGTTTCACAGCCGCATTGATGATCGCGTGCAAAAGGTTGTCAGCCGCGTCAACGTGGGCAATCTTTACATAAACCGCAATCAAATTGGTGCCGTCGTTGGCTCGCAGCCCTTCGGCGGCCATGGGTTGAGCGGGACGGGGCCAAAGGCGGGCGGGCCGCGCTATTTACCGCGCTTCGCAGCGCAAAGGCTCATGACGGCTGAGGGCCCCTTACCCCCTCAGATGAGTTTGGCAGAACTCGAGCAAGCCTTCGCTGGTCCGCCGCCACAGCAGAGCCATAGCACCGAAGATTTGCCCGGCCCCACAGGCGAGTCAAACCGCTACCTCTTGCGGCCCCGATCACGCGTTCTGTGCATGGGCCCCGGGGCAGACACCCGCGCACAAGTCGCCCGTGATATGGGATGCAGAGCCGTTGCCGCAGAGGTTGCGATCTCCGACGTGACCAAGATTGCTGATTTGCAAGCGGTGGTCTATGCCGGTCCGCAGGCGCAGGCGCAGGCCCTCCGCCAAGCCTTGAGCGCGCGACCCGGTGCGATTGTACCCTTGCTCATGGATGAGACATTCAAACAGTGGCTGGTGTCTGAGCAGTCGATCTGCATAAACACAACCGCCGCCGGAGGAAACCCCGCCCTCTTGGCCAGCTAAACCGGCCAAGAGGACGTCTAATTTAAACATGGGGAGGGAGAACGCATCGGATAAAATCCGGTTTGCGCCTCTTATATATAACGCACTAATCTATGTCTTAAATGAATTTTGAAAGCTTACGAGTGATCCGCATAAGAGAAATCATCAGCATAAGTAGAACAATTTGCCCGGCCATGTCACCTGAGGAATATCCGATTATTAAAATCCAGTTAATCTCACTGTCGTAAAGCATTGACAGTGCGATACCGTTGAGAACGGATGCAATTGCCGCAATAATTAAGCATTCTTTCCAGGAGAAATTAAATACATCCTTATTGCACGATCCTCGATAGGTTTGGACCATTCTGACAGCGACATAAACCACGCCCAAAGATGCCAAAGGGCTCAAAACGGCTAGGTCGATCGAGTTGCCATAAACAGTCGTGGCCCACATGAGGTAACTGGAGGGCAGCAAGTACAGCAGGCCCCGCCATCCCAGGAAATAGACCGCCAATACTCGGATGCCGTGGGGTAAAAAGACCACGCTGAAAACAATTGGCAGCTGCGGTGCCAATATCTTTTGAAGCGGCATCACGAGCCCAGAGGTGATTGTATAAGCTGAAATATATCCGACGCTCACCACAACAAAGGTGAGCCAATCGAGATTAAGTCTCCGCCACACTATACAGCCCGCGCTTTTTCTCCGGATTTCTCAGCAACAATTCCTTTTGCTCAAGCTGTTTCAATGCCCGAAAGAAGGTGGGGCGGGCCATCTTAGCGCTCAAAGGATGCGACAACAATTGATGCGTTTGAAATTGCCCATCTGCATCAGATTGCTCATGCGCCGCCATTAAAACCAGTTTTTCAGGCTGCGATAGATCGCTCAAACCTAAATCGATTTCAATCTCAAAAATCAATTTTGCCAAACGAGACAACTGTTTCATTGCATTACTCATCACCAAACCTCACGTTAAACTTCAACTCTTGTAACAAACACGCAATCTACTGGCAAACACTGTAAAGAATTTTTCAGAAATAAAAAAATATATTAAATTCAAATGATGCATTTTTAAATTACCAGTAAATTATAATATCTCCATTCTTATTTATAAAATAATCAAATATCTTAATCAGATAAATTGGTGTGATATCACAAATCACCCAGGTTTATCCGCCCCCCTCAGCGTCACCCAAATCGCGCATGACGTGGTCGCAATTCCCGCAGACAGGCGTCGCAAATGTGATGGCATAAAGTGGCAGAATCGATCATGGTTTGTAGGCATTCAGCGATGGCGTCGCTGGCGGGTGGCATATTCCACTTGCGCAAAATGGATCCTGAACGCCGGGATTTGTTTTTCAATGAGGTGTCGACATGACCCAAATCAAGCGCCCAAATTTTCACCGATTTCACAATGGATCAAAAGCGGCTCTGCCGTTTAGCGATGCGGAATATGAAACCCGCCTCGCGGGGCTGCGCAAGATCCTGCGCGACAAAGGTGTCAACGCGGCTGTTTTTACATCGATGCACAACATCGCCTATTATTCGGGCTTTCTTTACTGCGCCTTCGGCCGTCCCTACGGCTTGGTTGTCACCGCAACGGACTGCGTCACCATATCCGCCGGCATCGACGCCGGCCAGCCCTGGCGCCGCAGCTTTGGTGACAACATTACCTATACGGATTGGCAGCGCGATAACTACTGGCGCGCAATTGCCTCTGTGACAGGACAAGGCGCCGTCATCGGCTATGAGGGCGATCACCTGTCCCTCACCCAGGCCGCAGCGCTCACCAGCTTTTTGGCTCCAAAAGCCCAGGTCGATCTGGCGCAGGCGACAATGCAACAGCGCATGAAGAAATCGGCGGCTGAAATCGCGCTCATTCGCGCCGGAGCTGCAACCGCGGATGTGGGCGGCTTCGCAATCAAGGATGCTGTCCGCGCCGAGGTCCGCGAAATTGACGTGGCCATGGCGGGCCGCAACGCAATGGAGGCGCATATTGCGCGGGAATTTCCAGATGCGGAGTATCGGGACACCTGGGTCTGGTTCCAATCTGGCCTCAACACCGACGGGGCGCATAACCCCGTAACAAGCCGAGTCTTGCAGCGGGGTGACATTCTAAGCCTCAACACCTTCCCCATGATTTCAGGATATTACACAGCTTTAGAGCGTACAATGTTTGTGGAGAGTGTTGATGCGGCCTCCCGAGCCTATTGGGAGGCCAATGTCGCCGCCCACGAACTGGGCATCAGCTTGCTGAAACCCGGCGCCAGCTGTGCAGAGGTCACGGCCGGTGTAAACGCCTTTTTCGAAGACCGCGATCTGTTGCAATATCGCTCATTCGGCTATGGGCATTCCTTTGGCGTGTTGAGCCATTACTACGGAAGAGAAGCCGGGCTCGAGCTGCGCGAGGATATCGACACGATTCTAGAGCCGGGAATGGTCATTTCCATGGAGCCCATGATCACAATTCCAGACGGGCAACCGGGAGCGGGCGGGTATCGTGAACACGATATTTTGATCATTACCGAAGACGGTAATGAAAATATCACGCAGTATCCCTATGGTCCCGCCTTCAATGTGGTGGGAGGATAACGCCGTCAATTCCTGAGCGAGATTTTCTGACGTTGGCTCCTGCACGGCAGGCGCATTCACCCTCTCAATATACTGGAACCTATGGTTATCGCTCAAAATTTGCATAGGTTGCGCCTAAGCTTTTGTCACGAAGCCCTTTAAGATCGAGTTGAACACATCTGGGCTTTCAAGGTGCGGGACATGGGCACAATTTGGGATAACTGCGAGGCTGGTATTCGGTATGGCCTGCCACAGCTTTTGAACCTGTAGCCAAGGATAGGTGCGATCGCGATCGCCCCAGATGACGAGTGTTGGCGCTGAAATGGCCTTGAGCCGGGCCTCTCCGTCCCAGCGATTCATTGCGTCCAACCCGGCAAGTAAGGCTTGTTTTTCCGCCATTTGCGCAATTGCTGCGCAGGCCTCAAAGCGAGGAGCTTGCTCACATTCTAAAAACCAGGTCGCTGCAATCCGCCGGGCCGTTTTGCGCACCCCATCAGTCGCAATACGAGACTTAGAGGTTTCAATCGTTTCGAAACGTCCCGGCAAAACCCCTTGGACTCCTGTCCCATATAAGACCAATCGCTCGATCCGATCTGGCGCCAAGGCCGCCATTTCTTGCGCAATCATGCCGCCCATGGAATGCCCCAGCAAGTGAAACCGGGTCACATTTCGGCGCTCCAATTCATCCAAGGCCCAATTGGCGAAATCAACGATGTCACCGCAGGCCTCCATATGCGCATTCTTACCATACCCGGGCAAATCCAGCGCAATGATAGGAACACCCGCGAGAGCGGCAACTTGCCCCTCCCATTGCGCACTGCCACCCATAAACCCATGCACGAATACCAAGGGGATCATTTGCGCCCACCTTGCACAATGCGATCCAAAATCATGGCGCAGAATAGAATAGAGAACCCTGCAAGGATACCTTGCCCGACATTGGCATATTGCAAGGCTTCCAAGACGTCCTCTCCAAGACCTTTGGCGCCAATGAGCGAAGCCACCACCACCATGGCGAGCGACAGCATGATGGTTTGGTTAATCCCGGCCCGGATGGAGGGGCTTGCCAATGGCAAATCCACCTTGGTGAGCAAAAACCACTTATTGGCCCCGAAACTGATCGCAGCCTCTCGGACACTCTCTGGAACGCCCCGCAGCCCCAAGACCGTGAGACGCACCACAGGCGTGCCACCAAAAATCATGGTGGTGACCACGGCCGCAGGCTTTCCGGTCCCAAAAAATGCAATGACCGGGATCATAAAAACGAAGGCTGGCATGGTTTGCATAAAGTCCATGATCGGCTGAATGAAGGCATAAAATCGCGGACGGCGCGCTGCAAACATACCCAGAGGAATGCCAATCATGATCGACAAGCACGCCGCAGTGCCGAGCAGCGCCAAGGTTGTCATGGCCTTTTCCCAAAACCCGAGTAGCCCCATATACGACAGAAAAGCGCCCGAATAAATCGCCATTCGCACCCCGGCCGTGAGCCAGGTCAGAAGAATAATTAAAGCCGCGATCACGATCCACGGCGTGCTGACAAAAACCAGCTCTAATGTATCGAGTACCACACGAATGAAATAGGTAATGGCGTCAAAGAGCGCGTCACCATTCAGCACAGCCCAATTGAAAAATGCCTCAACGCTATCAATGCTCGCCAGTCTAATATTCGGATCGGTCGGAAAACTTCCTAAGACCGAGAAACTGCCAGGAAAGCTGTAATGTACCATCGCGGTGCTCACGATGAGCACCATAAAAATAGAGCTAAAAACCATGTGACTTAACGGCATCCCAGAGCGAATTTCACCGTCAGATAGCCACTCCGAAAACCGGCCCTCTAGCGCCCAATTGGCAACTGTAGCTTGGATGAGCTTCACGGCGATCAAAAGGATAAAACCTGTTAAAGCAATCATCGGTCCTTCGCTGGCCATGGCTTGAGCTTCCGCGCGTATGCCGCCAATATTGGCCTCAAGAGACTCAACGGTTCTGCGGTAGACATCAATTTTGTCGGAATTGCTTTCCAGCGCTGCCGCCAATTGTTTGCGCCGCAATTCCAAGGTGCCTTCGATCGAGGCAATCCGCATCATGGCATCATTAGCCAAATCGCCAAACAGACCTCGGGCGATCTGCACAAAACCCACCGCCTCCAGAATAAGAAAGGGCAAGGCCCAACTCCAAAGTCCACGGGCACCAAACCAAATCGGGCCAAATAAACCGGCCATAAAATTGAACGTTGCGGTAAATCTGGCCGAGGCTCCAATCTTATCAAAATTGCGAATATAATAGTCGGAATTGGTGCGCACAAAACTGCGGATATTCTCATATCTTTGCGCTTGATAGGCGATCGCGGCCTCTGAATCGATGTCTTCCAGAGGGTTCACTCCCAAGTCTACATCAAGGTTGCTCATGATATTTCCGTTCCTTCAATCACTGTTCGCAAAAGATCCGCACGGGTGATAAGGCCAATATCTCGCCCATCAGAACTCACAATAATCGGTTGTTCCGTTTCAATCGCAATATTCATAAGCGCGCTCAAAGTTTCTTTTGCCGGCACCCTTACCAAATCACTCGGCAGTGGTCCTTGCGCTGCAACATAGGCCTCTATGGATTGCATAACCGCATCGGCATGCACGACCTTAAGTCGGGAAATCCCCGCCACAAAATCGGCGACATAGTCATCGGCAGGCTGCATCACAATTTGTTCTGCTGTGCCAACCTGGACCAATTTTCCATCCCGCATTATGGCGATCCGGTCCCCAATCCGCACCGCTTCATCAAGATCATGCGTGATGAATATTGTTGTTTTTTTGAGTATTTTGCTCAATCGGATAAATTCATCTTGCAGCTGGCGGCGGATCAGAGGGTCGAGGGCCGAAAACGGCTCATCCATCAACAGCACATCCGGGTTTGCGGCCAGGGCGCGGGCCAATCCAACCCGCTGCTGCATCCCTCCCGAAAGCTCATGGGCAAATTTCGATCCCCAGGCGCCAAGCTCCACAATATCCAAAATGGCAGCGGCTTGGCGCATGCGCTCATTTTTCGCCACGTTGCGAATTTCCAAAGGCATGGCAACATTGTCCAAAACCGAACGATGCGGCATCAACGCAAAATTTTGAAACACCATGCCAATTTTTTGATTGCGAAAGGTTTGAAGCTCTCGTTGCCCCAGGGCCATGACATCAATACCCTCCACCATAATCTGGCCGGCGGTGGGTTCCAACAGACGGTTAAAATGGCGCACGAGGGTTGATTTCCCACTGCCAGACAATCCCATTATGCAAAAAATCTCACCGCGTGAAACTGAAAGGCTCACATCTGCCACCCCAACCACGGCGTTAAATTCACTTAAAACTTCGGCCTTGCTTAAACCGCCCTCACGCACGGCGCGCAAAGCCTCTTGCGCGCGGCTCCCAAAAATTTTCCACACGTTGGAAATTTCGACAACGGGTTGGGACGTCATATATTTTCTCTTTTTCTAAAAATTCCGATAGGCTGGTCCAACCGGGCCGGACCAGCCATTCTTTGATATTTACAGACCCAGCATCGCATCAACGCGATCTGAGTTGGCAGCAATCCATGCCTTAGCGGCGGCTTCTGGCGACACACCATTTGCGCTGATCTCAAAGGCCAAACCGGACACATCGTCCGCTGTAACCGAGAAATTAGCAAAAAATTCTGCAATCGCCGGAGACCGATCAGCCAAAGAATTTGACCAAGCAATCTGCACTTCCTTTAGCGCATCTTTCGTGGCGACATAGGATTTATCATACCAGTCTGCATCATCAGACGGCTGCACCATCTTGTAGCTTGCCGGATCATAGGTCGGCTCACTCAGCATTTCGACATCAAACATGAACCACACCGCGTGAGGTTTATAGCAATAGAATGCATAGCCCTCGCCCTTGGCGATACTGTCTTTAATACGCGCGGTCTTCACGCTTTCTTCGGCCCGAATCGGTTCGATGAAATCCAGCAATCCATAGTCGCGTGTTTTGACTTCATTCACATTCGCCGAGGCCCAGCCTGGCGCACCAATCCACATTTCGCCTTTGCCATTGCCATCACTGTCCATCAGTGCCGCCACATCAGGACGGCCAAGATCTGCGATATCTGTGATGTTATTGGCCTTTGCAAAATCCTGCGAAACGCAAAACCCTTGGTTGCCTTCATATGGGTTGGACGAAAGGGTCACGGTGCCCGCTCCATCGACATATTTTTTTGTAAAGCTTTCTTGGTTTGGCAACCACACATCCGGGTGCACATCAATGTCGCCCTTGCCTTGGTCCATGGCTTGGAAAATTGTGGCGTTATTGCCCGGCACATATTCCACCGAGCCGCCAATGCGGGAGGTCACAATTTCCCCGAGCAAATGGCCAATGGCCTGCGCGCCGGTCCACGATGGCAGGCCGATTTTCACCTCTTCCGCCGCCATCGCCGGCAGGGATAGAAGGCCCACGGCCCCCGCAAGGCACAATGTCCTACATTTGATTAGCATGTCAGTCTCCTCTGTTGAACTGCGCCGAATTGGCGCCAGTTTGTTCTTTTCTTATCAAATACAGCGCATCCCAACCGTGTCATGATGAAAGCAATGGGCTGGAACACGCGAAGCTCTTGTGTCTTCACTGTAAAGGGAGAGGTTTTCGAATATCAAATTCGAACATTTCATCAAACTATTCTCAAATTGCATATTTTATGCTAATCAGTGACCCTTAGGATCACAGGTGGGGTTTGGACGTTATGGACCTGAATTGGCTCAGAGATTTTGAGTGTTTGGCACGCACTCTCAATTTCACCAGAGCATCAAACGAGCGCAACATCACCCAATCTGCCTTCAGCCGGCGGATCAAAGCCCTCGAAAACTGGGTTGGGCTGCCCCTGGTCAATCGCGCCACCTACCCCATTCAGCTCACAGAGGCCGGGCAGAATTTTTTGCCCACAGCCAAGGCTGCCATCGCGCAGTTAAGCGAAAGCCGTCAATCCATCCGAGATGCAGACAGAGGGGATACCCGCTTTGTCAGAATCTCGGCTCTCCATACGATATCGATGAACTACCTTGCGCATCAAATCGAACGCATTCAAAAGGAAATCCCAGAGTTGCGCACACGGGTGATCTCGGATTCCCTGAGCACCTGTTGCGAGCTGCTGCTCGAAGGGGCGGTTGATATCATGTTGGTCTATTACCATCAGTATGTATCGCCAAAAATCGATGACACAGGCTTTGAGCGCAAGGATCTCTTATCAGATTTATTAATTCCTGTTGCCGCCCGTGAGGTCGCCGAAGCGCGGGGGTGGCACCTCTCCAACAGCGGCGGCGTGCCCATCCCTTATCTGGCCTATGAGCAATCGTCTTTTTTGGGGCAAGTCGTTGAAAATTCTATTTCGATTGAGACTTTAAACATCGAAACCATCTATATTGATGGGCTGGTTGAAACCATCCGCCGGCGCCTCTTGCAGGGCAGCGGTTTTGCTTGGATGCCCCAAACCGCCGTTAAAACTGAGTTGGCAAATGGCAGTCTGGTCGCCATTGGCTGCGAGAGTTTGAATGTCTCTTTGACCATTTCCGCCCTGGCCAATCCCACATATTTCGATGACAGCGCCCGCAAGATGTGGTCTTTGCTCTAGCCGGTTTTAGAGGGTGACCCAATTGCGCGAGAAATCGAAGGCAAAATCATAGCCCCCCAGCGCCGCCGCACCTCCGGTATGCAAAAACATGATGCGCTCACCGGCAAACGCCCCCTTACGCGCCAGATCAATCAGGCCCGCAGCCCCCTTGGCAGAATAGCAAGGGTCCAGCAAAATGCCTTCCAATTCCGCAAACATTTTAATCGCCTCAAGGCCGCTTTGTGTCGGCAGACCGTAACCCTCGCCGACGTAATCTGTATTTGCCATCACATCGCTGCGCTGAACCACACCGGGGCAGCCCAACTTTTCCGCCGTGCGGCAGGCCAGATCAAACACCATGTTTTCTTGTTTTTCGAGTGGCGCGCGGGTGCCAATGCCCAAAACTGGCAGCTGTGCGTTCATGGCGCAAAGACCGGTCACCAGGCCCGCCTGCGTGCCCGAAGACCCGGTTGCATGCACCAAGCGATCAAACTTCAGACCGCGATCATTGGCCTGCCCCAGCAGCTCAAAAGCCGCGTTCACATATCCCAAAGCCCCCGTCGGATTTGAGCCGCCTCCGGGGATGACATAGACCTTATGCCCTTCCGCGCGCTTGGCCTCAGCCGCCCGTTCCATTTCACCGGGCATATCGTGGCCAGCTGGGAACTTCTGCGTTGTGGCGCCATGCAAGTGATCCAGCAACACATTACCATTGGTGTTGTAATTGCCATCTTGGTAACCGGTACGATCTTCTAGAAGGAGATGGCATTTCAGTCCAAGCTTCGCTGCAAATGCAGCGGTTTGGCGCCCGTGATTGGTCTGGGTCGCCCCTTGGGTCATCACCATATCCGCACCCTGCTCAAGAGCCTCCGCCATTAGAAATTCCAGCTTGCGCGTCTTATTTCCGCCGGTCGACATGCCTGTGCAATCATCCCGTTTGATCCAAATCTCAATGCCCAATTCTTTTGACAAACGCTCCATTGGCTCCAGGGGCGTCGCGAGATGCGCAAGAAATACTCTCGGGAAACGGGCAAGATGCATGGAAAACTCCTGTGATTGATTGCCATGAGACCTAGAGCCTATCTTTCGCATTATCCAATGCAAAAATTGCATCACGGCATGTCAAACTTGCAATATCGCCCGGCGCGATCGGCGATGCGCCCAGGCAGTTTCAACGCAAAAGTGATCTAATCAACTGGCCTCTGCGTAAAAATTACAAACGAAATTAAATCTGCCGGACACATGCACAACATCATAACTGCCCTCTTATTAAGCCTCATGGCCACGACCGTTGTAGCGCAAGAAACCCTGACCAAAAAGCCCGACTTTCTCACTGCCGTGGCGGGTCATGTCCTCGAGATTGGGCTGTTGCGTGTGCAGCTTCAAGTATTGGAGAGTGGCGAAATCACTGGCAAAGCTTTTGGCCGCGGCGTCACGGGCACCTGGGACTGGCGCGATGGATTTTTCTGCCGCAGCATGACCTGGGGGGACCGCGAGCTGGAGTATAATTGCCAGCAGGTCAAGAAAGAGGGAACATCCCTCATCTTCACCAGCGACAAGGGAGGCGGCCGCAGCGCCACATTCTCCCTGCGGCCCGCAACGCAATAAGCCCTGTTGCGCAAGCCTGACACCTATTTTGAGCGCAGGCACTCCGCGAGAGCGTTTGACAGGTTCCGGATCGGTGCTGTCAGACAAACTTGAACACCCGTAAAAGGCACCTCAAGTCAATCATCATGCGGCACAGAAATTGAACCACTCTGTGAGAGCAGTTTTACGTTTTTGCTTATAAGTCTGTCTGCTTTCTAGATGTCTTTCATG
>JADHLF010000024.1 GCA_016780825.1 Planktomarina sp.
TTAAATGGCTCCGGCGGTAGGGATCGAACCTACGACCAATTGATTAACAGTCAACTGCTCTACCGCTGAGCTACGCCGGACCACTGCGGGCGGATATAGCGGGGTGGGTTTGGGAGGTCTAGCCCAAAAATTCGAAAATTGGCTCAGATCACAGAATATTTTGCCTGCAGGTCAATTGGCCCGTGACAGGTGGCTCGTTTGCGCTCACATAGGTCGATCAAATGCGCCAAAACATTGCGTGTCGCGGCGTGAATGAGGCGGGGATCAATGTCGGTGTAGATGGCTTCGGCTAAGCCTTGCGCCGTCTTGGGCTGCCCTTGCAAATGGGAGATAATTTGCTTTTCCCGCTCCTGCCGATGCGCCAAAAGCCAATGCAGCCGGGCAGGGCCGTCTTCGATCGCATCGCCATGGCCGGGCAGGTAGAGCTTTTCGCTGCGATCTTGGAGCTGGGTGCAGCTGCGGCGGAAGGCGCCGAGGTCCCCATCAGGCGGCGAAATCATCGTACTGGCCCAGCCCATAACGTGATCCCCGCTGAACAGCGCTTCGCTCCAGCAAAAGGCCATGTGATTGCCGAAATGTCCAGGCGTCCAAAGTGCGACCAGCTCCTGTCCCTCATGGTCCAAAACCGCCCGATCTTCGAGGGTGATATCAGGCTGGAACCCATGATCGACACCTTCGCCACCGCCAATTGTGCCCGCCTCGCTTAGGGCGATCATCTGCGGGCTGCGTCCCGCGCGGCTGTCCCCATAGGCATAGACCGGCGCGCCGCAATGGGCGCTGAGACGCCGCGCTAAGGGCGCGTGGTCAATATGGGCATGGGTCACCAAAATTTTTGTAATCTTTTGATTGGGGGCGATGGCCGACACTATGGCGGCAAAATGTGCGTCGTCATCTGGGCCCGGATCAATCACGGCAATGTCGCGCAGGCCCAGAAGATAGGTATTGGTGCCGGTATCCGTCATGGCAGAGGGGTTGGGAGCCAAAAGACGGCGGATTTTGGGGGCCTGTGTTTCCACCATTCCTTCTGCTCTCTCAAGTTGATAAGCTGCACCCATGATAAGCCGCTTTTTAAAACAATTTGCACCCCGAACACTCTATGGCCGTGCTGCGGCGATTTTGCTCTTGCCGATGCTGACGCTGCAATTGGCCGTTGCTGCTGTCTTTGTGCAACGGCATTTTGAAGATGTCACGGCACAAATGACAAATAACCTGTTGCTGGAGGTTGAGCTGGTGCTGCGCGCGCTTGAGCGGCAGCCCCTGGCCGAGGTGCAACAGGGCCTCGCGGAGGAGTTGAAGATCGAGCTGAGGTCTTGGGATGGGGTGCCCAGCGGCAATCACATGGTATTTTATGATGTCTCTGGCCGCACCATCATGCCCTTGATGCGCAGCCGTCTTGAGGGGCTTCGGGAGATCGATCTGTCGAATTTGGATTTTGTGGCGCTTGGGCTTTTATCCGCAAAAGGGCCCATGCAAATGATCTTAAGCCGTGATCGCGTTTCCGCGTCCAATCCGCATCAAGTGCTCGTGTTGATGGTCTTTACGGGCGTCTTTATGACTTTGATTGCTTATATGTTTTTGCGCAATCAATTGCGCCCGATTAAACGGCTTTCTGTGGCCGCTGCGGCGTTCGGACGGGGGCAGCGGGTGGCTTTGACCCCGAGTGGTGCGCTTGAAGTAAAGGCTGCGGGGCAGGCCTTTTTGGATATGCGCGACCGGATTGAGCGGCAGATCGAGCAGCGCACCATGATGCTCAGCGGCGTCAGCCATGATTTACGCACCCCCATCACACGCTTGCAACTGGCCTTGGAGCTCCTGGAGGGGCCAGAGGTTGAAGATTTGAAAAAAGATGTCTCTGCGATGCAGATGATGGTGGATTCCTTTTTGAACTATGCGCGCGATTTGGCGTCCGATCCGGTGGAGAATGTAGATCTTGTGGCGCTTGGCGCAGGGCTGGCTGCGCGCATGACGCCGCCGGCGGGGTTCGAGTTGGTCGGTGCGCCGCGGCTTTGTGCTCTGCGGCCGGTGCCGATTGGCCGGGCGATTGAGAATCTTCTGGTCAATGCCAGCCGCTATGGATCGCAAATCATTTTGGAGCTTCAGTTCGAGGAGACCAGTCTGCGCATCACCGTGCATGACGACGGGCCCGGCATTCCGGAAGTGCAGCGCGAATCCGCGGCCAAGCCCTTTGTCCGGCTTGAGGCCGCGCGCGGCCAAAATCAAGGCAGCGGTGTCGGATTGGGTCTGGCGATCGCTGCGGATGTTGCGCGGTTGCATGGCGGGCAGCTGGTCTTGGGGGACAGCGTGAAACTGGGGGGATTATCGGCGGAAATCCGTCTGCCGCTGTAATCGTGTGATCTGGAGTTGAAATGTTAACCCTGAGTCATAGATATTATACAAAGTCATAGGGGCGAAATTATTATGGCCATGCTTAAAATATTACTCGCGATGTCACTGCTGGTTTGGGCGATGGTGCCGGCAAAAGCGGCAGATCGCGCACAGATTGCTGAATTTATGGCGGTGACCGGTTTTGACGTGGCCCTGGAGTCCATGCGCCTGTCGGCGCGGGACGCGCCCGAGATGTTGGGACTTGACGCGGATGACTTTGGTCTCAGCTGGTCACGGCTTGCAGATCGCATCTTTGAGCCGGAAGCTCTGAAAAGCGATGCTTTGGACATTCTGGACAAGGCCTTGACGCAGGATGCTTTGGCCCATGCCACGGGGTTTTATGGTTCCGAGCTTGGGCAAAAACTTGTGGCGGCTGAAAACGAAAGCCATGGGCTGGACTTCGAGGATCGCGAGTCTGAAGGCGCGCGTTTGGCGCAGGCACTTTCCGCGCGCGGATCGCCCCAACCGCAGTATTTTCTCGATATGGCAGAGAGTATTGGCTATGTCGGCGCGACCATCAAGGCCTATCGGGAGGTGCAGGTGCGATTTTTGATGGCTGCTTCTCTGGCGGGGTTGATTGACCAGCGGTTTGATGAGGTGGACCTTCGGGCCATGTTGGCCCAGCAAGATGATGAGGTGCGCCGGGCCATGGCAGACAATTTGATTGTCGCAAATGCCTTTACTTACCGCGATTTCACCGACCGAGAGATGGAGATCTACCGCGACGCTCTGGCGATGCCACAGATGATGGAAGTCTATGAGTTGATGAATGCAATTCACTTCACCATCATGGCAGATCGTTTTGAGCGTATGGCTCTCGAAATGGTGAACTTAACTCCAACGCAAGAGCTGTGAAGAGGCTTGACTTCAAAGTCAAACCCATGAATAAGCGCGCAATGCGATCCAAAACGGGCTGCATTTTCGTGTAATACGTCTGTAAAATCAGACGCGCTGTCTAAGGTGGCCTTGGCCAAAACACCCAATTGGGGACCGAAAGGCGCGAAAAAACAAAGGAAACGCAAATGTTTGCGGTAATGAAAACCGGCGGCAAGCAATATCGGGTTCAACCCGGTGACGTGCTGCGCGTCGAAAAGCTGGCAGCTGATGCTGGTGAGATGATTCAATTTAACGAAGTTTTGATGGTTGGCAGCACAGTGGGTGCACCGATGCTTGCAGGCGCGGGCGTTCAAGCCGAAGTCATCGACCAAATCAAAGGTCCCAAAACAATCAACTTCGTCAAGCGCCGTCGGAAGCACTCGTCCAAGCGCACAAAAGGCCACCGTCAAAAGCTGACTTTGGTGCGGATCAAAGACATTTTGGAAAAAGGTGCTGATAAATCCGGCGTAAAAGCCGCCATTGGCGCGGGCTCTGTGCCCTATGTGGCGACCCCGGTGGTTGAAGCCGCTCCTGCAGAGAAAAAGCCAGCATCCTCAAAGGCGGCAGCAAAACCTGCAGCGGCGAAAAAACCAGCAACCGCAAAAAAGCCAGCTGCCGCGAAAGCGTCTGCTGAAAAGCCAGCAGCGAAAACAGCAGCTGCGAAAAAGCCAGCGGCTAAGAAGCCAGCGGCGAAAAAACCAGCAGCTGATAAGGAGTAATCACAGATGGCACATAAAAAAGCAGGTGGTTCATCCCGTAACGGCCGCGACTCAGCGGGACGTCGCTTAGGCGTAAAACTCTATGGCGGTCAGGACGCAATTCCGGGCAATATTATCGTGCGCCAACGCGGCACAAAGTTTTGGCCGGGTGAAGGTGTTGGCATGGGCAAAGATCACACCATCTTTGCGACTGTTGAGGGCAATGTGAAATTCCACAAGGGTCTTAAAAGCCGTCAATTTGTCTCAGTTGTGCCCACTGCGGAGGCCGCTGAATAAGCCGAACCTGTCAGGTTTATCTATTCCAGGGATCGGCTGAAAGGCCGGTCCCTTTTTCGTTTTGCTTAAGATGCTTTGCGCGCTCTGCTGCGTGGCCAAGGTTGGAGTCCGACAATGCCTGTTGAACTGATTGCATTAACCCTATTTGCCCTGTCGCAAATAGGCACGCCAGGACCGGCGAATATGGCGCTTTTGGCGACCGGGGCCGGATATGGGCTGCGGCGGGCTTTGCCGTTTGTGGCCGGTGTTGTCGTGGGAAAACAGCTGATCATCTGGCCTTTGGGCTTTGGTCTTATGCAGCTGGCACAGTCGGCGCCTGGGGTATTTTTGGTCATGAAATATATCTCAGCTGCATATATTGTGTATTTGGCGTGGCGCGTGGCCACTATGCGGCTCAAGGCCGATCAGACGGATGGGCCACCGCCCGGGTTTTTGGCTGGCTTAATTGTGCATCCTCTCAATCCCAAGGCTTGGGGCATGATTACGGCTGCCTTCACCAGTTTTGTCACCCCTGGCGCCACGACGCTCGCGGCCACGGTGAGCATTGCGGCGGTGTTGCTGCTGTGCCAGACGCTTCTCCATCCCATTTGGGCTGGGGCAGGGCAGTTGATCGCCGCCACGATACAAGGCACCCGCGCAGAGCGGCTCGTGTTTCTTCTGCTGGCATTTTTGACCGTGGCCACGGTATTTTATGCCCTGTTTGGCGGCGGAGTCGCCTCATGATTTCTCCGATCCGTGCCCAGCAGAGCTATGAGAGCGCGCGGCTCACCCTGCGCCCAATCCGAAAGTCTGATTCTGGGCTCATTGGGCTCTATGCGGGCGATATTCGCGTGTCTGGCCCCACACGCTCCATTCCGCATCCTCTGCCGCCCGGCGCCATTGGCGCCTTTATTGAGCAAGCGCAAAATCCTGCGCGCGTCGAGGATGTTTGGGTTTTGGATGGCGGAAAATCTGATTTGGCGGAGGTTGTTGGGGTTATTGGGCTCAAACGGCTTGATCGTCGTCAAGGCGAGTTGGGCTATTGGTTGGCTCCGGCGTTTTGGGGCATGGGATTGGCGCGGGAGGCTGTGCAAAGGTTGATCCAAGCTAATCCGCAGGAGAGCAAGACCCTATTTGCGGAAGTTTTCCAAGACAATGCCCGTTCGGCGCGGGTGCTGACCGACGTGGGGTTTTCCTATCTTGGCGATGCGGAATGCTTTTGCGTGGCCCGTAAAACCACCGTTGCCACCTGGACCTATGTGAGGTCGATGGAGTGAACCATGGCGGGGGAGGATAATTTCGAACTGAAAACCAAACGCTTAACGCTGCGCCCTCTGCACCTAGAAGATTGGCCGCCGGTGCAGCGGATTGGCGGGCATCCGTCGGTTGCGCCGATGCTGGCGTCGCCCCTTACGCCCTGGCCAAAGGCGGCGGTGCAGGCTTGGATCACCGCACGGCGCTACAGAGGAACACCAGGATTTTGTGCGGCGATTGTGAGGCCCGGGCGTGGTGTGATCGGTGTGGCCGGGCTTGGCCCAAAGTCTGCGCAAGCCCTGTGCAATTGTGCATACTTCATAGATCCGCGGCACTGGGGCTTGGGATATGCCTCCGAAGCCATGGGCGTATTTTTGAATTATTTCATGCGCAAATTTGATCTGTTTGAGGTTGAGGCGGATCATTTTACTGACAATCCCGCCAGCGGCGCCGTTTTGCGCAAGCTGGGGTTTCAGGAAATTGCGAAGGGGTGGGGTAAATCGCAGGCAAGGCTTGAGCCTGCGCCCGTAACCCTCTATCGGCTAAGGCTAGATGATTTAAAGGCGGTGTTATGAAGTTTCTCGATTTGGCCAAGGTTACCATCAGGTCCGGCAGCGGCGGCGCCGGGGCTGTATCATTCCGCCGGGAGAAATACGTCGAATTTGGTGGCCCCGATGGCGGCAATGGCGGGCGGGGAGGCGATGTTATCGTCGAGGCCGTGGCCGGTCTCAACACATTGATCGATTTTCGCTATCAGCAGCATTTCTTTGCCAAGAATGGCCAACACGGCATGGGACGGCAGCGCACGGGCAAAGATGGCGATGATATCACGCTCAAAGTGCCCGTTGGCACGCAGATTATGGATGCAGATGGTGAAACCATTTTGTTTGATTTGACAGAGGTCGGGCAAAAGGTCGTGATTGCCAAGGGCGGCAATGGAGGTTTTGGCAATCTCTATTTCAAATCCTCCACAAACCAAGCGCCGCGCCGCGCCAATTCTGGGCTTGCGGGGGTGGAGCGGGAAATTTGGTTGAATCTAAAGCTGATTGCCGATGTCGGGCTTTTGGGCCTCCCGAATGCAGGGAAATCAACCTTCCTGGGCGAGACGACGAATGCCTCTCCAAAAATTGCCGATTACGCGTTTACGACGCTCTATCCGAGTCTCGGGGTGGCGCAGGTGGATGGCGAGCAATTCGTCATAACGGATATTCCGGGTCTGATTGAGGGCGCGCATGAGGGGCGGGGCATTGGTGACAGGTTCTTGGGTCATATCGAACGCTGTTCGGTCTTGTTGCATATCATTGATGGCACCTCGGAAAGCATTGGCCAGGATTACCGCACGGTGATGCAGGAACTTGAAGCCTATGGCGGCGGGTTGGTGGAGAAGCCGCGCGTGACCGTGCTCAACAAGATTGATGAGTTGGACGAAGATGATCTGAGTTTTGCGCTTGGGGCGCTGCGCAGCGCCACGGGCGGGCAGCCGGTTTTGGCCATGTCTGGGGGAACGGGCGAGGGGACAGCGGATGTTTTGCGCAGTCTGGTGAAGCAGATTGCGCTTGTCCATGCGCAGGATCGGGAGGCGCCGAAATGGCAGCCCTAACTCAGGCCAACCGCATCGTGGTTAAGATTGGCTCGGCGCTTTTGGTGGAGCGCAGCAGCGGCACCCTGCGGCAAGATTGGCTGGCCTTTTTGGCGGAAGATGTGGCTGGTTTTCGCGCCAAAGGTGTGGATGTTGTGATTGTCTCCTCCGGTTCAATTGCTCTGGGCCGCTCGGTCCTCGGGCTTGGCGCGGCGGAGTTGACCTTGGAGCAAAGCCAGGCGGCGGCGGCCGTAGGGCAAATTCAATTGGCGCGGGCCTATGAGCAGCATTTGGCCCCTCATGGGGTGATCGCAGCGCAGGTTTTGGTCACTTTGGAAGACAGCGCAGATCGCCGCCGCTACCTGAATTCACGCGCCACTTTGGCGCAGTTGCTGCGCTACGGCGTGGTGCCGATTGTCAATGAGAATGACACGGTGGCGACAGATGAAATTCGTTATGGCGACAATGATCGCTTGGCGGCACAAATCGCGGTGACGGTCGGGGCTGATCATTTGGTGCTCCTGTCTGACGTCGATGGTTTTTATTCGGCCAATCCGAGTGAGGATGCAACCGCCACACGGTTTGACACGATCACCGAGGTGACCCCTGAGATTGAGCGTATGGCTGGCGACGCGGTCTCGGGCTTGTCGAAGGGTGGGATGAAGACAAAACTCATGGCGGCCAAGATGGCTATGGGCGCGGGTTGCGCCATGGCCATCACTTTAGGTTCACCACAAAACCCATTGCAAACGCTTGAAAATGGTGGGAATGCAACCTGGTTTTTGCCATCGGTAGATCCGAAAACCGCGCGCAAGAAATGGATTTCATCACTCAAGCCGCAGGGGGCGGTCCAGGTGGATTCAGGGGCCTTCAATGCGCTCAATGCCGGAAAAAGCCTATTGCCGGCGGGGGTGACAGCCATCTTTGGCGATTTCGCCCGTGGCGAGCTGGTGCGGATATTGGCCGAAGATGGGCGCGATCTTGGGTGCGGCTTGGTGGGTTTTGACAGCGCGGAGGCGCAAAAGATTCTGGGCTGCCGCACGTCGGACATCGAAGGAAAATTGGGCTATGCCAGCCGAGGGGCGATGATTCACCGCGATGATATGGTCCTGTAAGAGTTTTGGGAGACGATGATGGACGTGAAGGCAACTCTGAAGCAGATTGGGATCAAAGCAAAGGCCGCTGCGGCTGAACTTGGATTTGCCACGGCTGAGCGGAAATATGCGGCTCTGATCGGGGCGGCCGAATATGTTTGGGCCGCAAGGGCCGAAATCATTGAGGCCAACGCGCTCGATATGGATTATGGCCGCAATAAGGGCCTGTCGTCGGCTATGCTGGACCGTTTGATGCTTGATGACGGCCGCATTCGCAGCATGGTTGACGGGCTGCGGGCTGTGGCTGAGCAGGAAGATCCGGTTGGGCAGGTGCTTGAAGAGTGGCAGCGCCCCAATGGGTTGCATATTAAACGCGTGCGCACGCCGCTGGGTGTCATCGGTGTGATCTATGAAAGCCGCCCGAATGTGACTGCGGATGCCGGTGCCCTATGTCTGAAGGCCGGCAATGCAGTCATTTTGCGGGGGGGATCGGAAGGGTTTCATTCGTCCACAGCCATTCACAAGGCTTTGGTCAAAGGGGTGGTTGCTGCGGGTTTGCCTGAGGCGGCCATCCAATTGGTGCCGACACGGGATCGGGCGGCGGTGAGCGAAATGCTGACCATGGTTGATACGATTGATGTGATTGTCCCGCGCGGTGGCAAAGGGCTTGTGGGATTGGTGCAGCGCGAGGCCCGCGTGCCGGTTTTTTCGCATTTGGAAGGTATTGTGCATATCTACATTGATGCGTCAGCGGATCGGCAAAAAACCTTGGATGTGGTGCTCAATGCGAAGACTCGCCGCACCGGAATTTGCGGCGCTGTTGAATGTTTGCTCATGCATGAAGATATTGCCGCCAGCTGGGGCCCAGAGGTGATCAAGGCGTTGATGGACAAAGGTGTTGTGGTCGACGCCGATACCACCTTGCAAGCGATTGCCGGCACCCAACCGGCTGAGGCCCACCATTGGGGCAAAGAATTTTTGGATATGGAGATTGCGGCAAAAACCGTCGCCAATGTCGACGAGGCGATTGCTCATATCCGCCAATATGGCTCCAATCACACGGATTGCATCATGGCCGAAGATACCCGTGCTGTAGATCGTTTCTTCGAACGGTTGGACAGCGCAATTTTGATGCATAATGCCTCAACGCAATTTGCCGATGGCGGAGAGTTTGGCATGGGGGCTGAAATTGGTATTGCGACCGGAAAAATGCATGCGCGCGGCCCTGTCGGCGCGGCCCAGCTGACGAGTTTCAAATATTTGGTGCGTGGGGATGGCGCGGTGCGCTCTTAACGCCGCATGCGCCCCTGCGTGGTGATCTGCGTCAAAAACTGACAGTCATTTCTGTGGCGCTGTGATGCAACTGCAGCGGCAAATTAAGCGCCTGTAAGAGTGCAAATTGGACATGTTTGGGCGGGATGTTGTGCAGGATAGTATTATGCGTGAGCGCCGACCAGAGGGCTTCGTCAAAGGTGACCTTGGGGCCGATGGCATGGATCTGCGTGCGCCCATCTGCGATTTGAACCGTCACTTTTGCGCCCTGTGGCATGGCGACCTGAATAGATTGCAGTATCAAAAGACAGGTTTTCATATCCGCCTTAAGCATGTGCTTGAGCTCGAAATTCACATGTATACGGCCTGTGATATTCCAAGCGGTTTGCAGGGCCGAGATCTCGGCGGCGTTTACCATCTCCTCGGCATGGAAATGACCAAAGGCGATGCGAAAGAGTTTGAGCTTTGCGACGGCGGCGTTGAGGCTGGCTTTGACCAATTCTCCTTCCTGGCCCAAGCTCTTGCCCTGCAGTTCAACGAGCTCAACGCCATTGCCAATTGCGCCGATTGGGCTGGCCAAATCATGGCACATGCGGGCTGTGACAAGGGCTGTTATATCGAGTTTTTCTGTCATATGATGGCTTCGAAAAAGAGGATCCATGGAAAATTTAAATTCATTTTTAGAGCCCGGTCAGCGCGTACAACACCCCAATCAGCCCGATTGGGGCATCGGTCAGGTGCAGTCCAACATCAACAACCACATCACTGTGAATTTTCCAGAAGCTGGAAAGGTTGTCATTGATGGGTCTCGTATTGTTTTAATCTTAGTGCACTAATTAATATAACATGTTGAGACATAATGCTAAATTAATAAACATTGTCAAGCCTTTCCCGGCGCGCGGCGGGAGATGCTGATGCCTGCGGAATTTGACGTGCGATTGGCAGAAAACCCCGAGGAGCTGTTTGCGGTTCAGCGTTTGCGTTATGATGTTTTTGTGCGGGAACTCGGTGCCAGCGGGCCTGCGGTCGATCATCACCTCGAGATTGAAGCTGATGCTTTTGACGCCCATTCTGAGCATTTGATGCTATTGGACCGGACCCGTGGCGCGGATTTGACCGCGCAGCTCGTTGGCGTTTACCGCATGATGACCCAATCTGGCGCAGCGGCTGCGGGCGGGTTTTACACCGCGTCCGAATTTGATCTCACGCCGCTGTTGCAGACGGGTCGGCCCATGATGGAGCTTGGCCGGTCGTGTCTGCGCAAGCCCTACCGGGGAGGGGCGGCGATGTTTTATCTTTGGCAGGCTTTGGCGCAGCATGTGACCCATCGGGGCGCGGAAATTCTCTTTGGCACAGCCAGTTTTGCCGGTACAGATCTCCGCGCGCTCACAGCGCCTCTGTCCTTGCTGCGGCGGGAGCATCTGGCGCAGGCCAGATTGCGCCCCACAGCGATTGGAGCGGGCGCCGTGCCTCTGGGCGTTTCTGGGGAGTTTGAGATTGACCGTCTGGCGGCCCTGCGCGCAATGCCTGCTTTGATTAAGGCTTATCTGCGCCTGGGGGGCTGTGTCGGTGAGGGCGCCTATGTGGATGTCGCGTTCAATACGGTGGATGTATGCATGGTGCTGGATGTTCCGGCGATGAATCCCCGGCAAAAAGCGATCTACTTGAAAGGGCCAGGGTGATGAAATCCCCGACTTGGATGTCTGAAACCGAACCCGATCCCCTGCCCATCACTGCGGCGGGCTGGTTGCGGGTGATGTGGCGCGGCATTTTTATGGGCGGTTATACATTTGGCGGTTTGGCCGTTTTGTTGCTGGTGCGTTTGGTGGAAAAGCCGGTCTACGGCATGGCCCGGCCCTGGACCCCGAAGATCACGCAATCGGTCTGTCGTTTTGCATTTTGGGTGCTGGGCATGCGCCTAGAGGTGATTGGCACGCCGATGCGGGGCAGCGGGGTTGCGGTGGCCAATCACACAAGCTGGCTGGATATTTTTGCGCTGAATGCCTTTGATGATATTTATTTTGTGGCCAAGTCAGAGGTCGCAAATTGGCCGATGATTGGCTGGTTGGCGCGGGCGACAGGGACGCAATTCATCACCCGTGATCGCAAGCAAGCGCAGCTTCATTTGCAGCTGTTGCAACATCGTTTGCGCCATGGGCATCGGCTGCTGTTTTTCCCAGAGGGCACTTCGACGGACGGCCGGCGGGTATTGCCATTTAAACCCACGCTGTTTCAGTCCTTTTTGACGCCAGATCTGCCGGATGATTTGCGCATCCAGGCGATTACTTTGGCCTTCCATGCGCCCGACGGGGAGGATCCGCGGTTCTATGGCTGGTGGGGAGACAGTGACTTGGCGCGCCATTTGCTGCAGTCTTTGGCCTATAAGCGGCATGGCTCTGTGCAGGTGATCTATCATGAACCGGTGACCGCCACCGAGTTTGCCGATCGCAAATCCTTGGCGCGTCACTTACATGCGCAGGTCGCCGCGGCGCTGCCCTGGGACGACGCGGCCTCGTGAGAGCGCAGCGCCCATCGGCCTAAGCCCTCACAGGGACGGGCGGTCTAGCTGTTTCTGGCAGCGGCGAGCATTTGCAGCTGTGCCAATGGATCGCTCTGGATCCAAATCTCAGCGCCAATGGCAAAGAAATCTACCTTGTCGGAGAGGCTGCGGATTAAATCCACCGTCAGGCCACCTTCTGCCACCACAGGCACCTCGATCATTTCACTCCACCAAGTCAACAGCTCTGGATCCACCTGCGCCCCATCGCCCAGAGCAGAGGCCGCCATTGGGCCAAAGCTGACATAATCGGCGCCGGCTTCCCCCGCGGTCAACCCGTCGTGGCGCGAGGTGTTGCAAAAGGCGCCAAGGATTGCGTCTTCGCCAAGATCTTTACGCAATTGCCTCAGATTGCGTCCACCGTCCATCAGATGCACACCGTCCAAACCCAAACGTTCCACCAACAAGGCATGGCGTTCAATCACCAGCATGATGTCCCGCGCATGGGCGACATCACGCAGTGCATCTGCGGTGCGGGCGATGTGATCTTCGTCAGTGCTGGCCAAGCCCAAACGCAGGCAGGCCACCTCGACCGAATCTAAGATGCGCCCCAACTGATCGGGATAGTGATCCAGATCAATCACACTGGGGGTGACAAGGTAGATCTGCGGCAAATCTTCAGTGCTCATCGCATCGGCTCCAAATTGGATGGGTGTTGCTACGCGCTATAGCGTGACAAATTGGCTTTGACCACCGCTTGTCGCGCGCCTCTGTGAAGGCTAAGAGAGCCTATGACACGTCATTCTCTGCAACAACCCGCAATCATCCTCATTCGCCCGCAAATGGGTGAAAACATTGGCGCTGCCGCTCGAGCGATGTGGAATTTTGGCCTCGATCACATGCGCATCGTGCATCCGCGCGACGGCTGGCCGAGCCAAAAGGCCGTGGCGATGGCCAGTGGCGCTGGGCGCTTGCTCGATGAGGCACGATTGTTTGACACGACCGCCGAGGCCCTGGCCGATACCACTTTCGTGATGGCCACCACGGCACGGCCGCGAGATTTGACCAAACCTGTTTACAGCCCGGAATTTGCGATGGCGGAAGCGGCTCGGCGGATTGGCGCGGGACAGAAGGTGGCCGTGATGTTTGGCCCGGAGCGTTCGGGTCTTGAAAATGATGACATCATCCGCGCCAATGCCATCGTCTCTGTGCCGGTGAACCCAGACTTCCCCTCGCTCAATCTGGCGCAATGTGTGTTGCTTCTGAGCTATGAGTGGCAAAGGCAGGTGGGCGAGATGGGGCAACCTGCAGCTCAGGTGACGAAATCGGAATGGGCCAGTGGGCTTGAAGTTGAAAAGCTGGCCGAACATTTTGAACAAAGACTTGATACAGCAGGTTTTTTCTATCCAGAAACCAAGGCTGCCAGCATGAAATTACATCTGCGCAACCTCTGGTCGCGCCTGCCGTTGACCAAAGCCGATGTGCAAATGCTGCATGGCACCATGCGCCAAATGGTCCGCTGGAAAGAGCGTGGTTGAACGCGGATTTTTCAGCCCTAACTTGAGATGAAACGAAAGGCTTAAACATGGCGAGTAAGCGAAATATCTTTGAAGAGGTTGGCAGCGACACAAAGATCACAAGCGCCCGTGCGGGCGCCATCGCGCGCAGCGCAAGTGGGGATCGGCATTGGGTGCGCCTTTGGTTGTGGAGCTTGGTCGGTTTGATCGTCGTTATGATCACCGTGGGCGGATTGACCCGCCTGACGGACAGCGGCCTGTCGATCACCGAATGGGATCCGGTTATGGGCGCCATCCCGCCTTTGAACGCTGCTGCATGGCAGGCCGCCTTTGCCGCCTATCAAACCACCGCTGAATTTGCTGTGCAAAATGCTGCAATGAGCCTGGCGGAGTTCAAGGTCATCTTTTGGTGGGAATGGGGCCATCGGCAGCTTGGACGTTTTATCGGTCTGACCTGGGCACTTGGGTTGGCGCTTTTGTTTGTCACAGGCAAGCTGCCCAAGGCCCGGCGGCTGCCCCTCTTGGCCATTGGGCCTTTTATCGGCTTACAAGGCTTTATCGGTTGGCTGATGGTCCATTCGGGTCTTGACGGGGTGCGGCTTGATGTGGCGTCTTATTGGCTTATGGCGCATCTGGGGGCGGCTTTTGCGCTTTTGGGGTATATTTTCTGGCTTGTGCAAATATTTTCCCGCTCTGAGGCGGAGCTCCTGCAAGCGCGCCGCGCGCGGGAGCGCAAGCTTTTTGGCATGTCCACAGGATTGATGCATTTCGTGGCGCTGCAAGTGCTGCTCGGCGCTTTGGTTGCTGGAATCGATGCCGGGCGCAATTATACCGATTGGCCCTTAATGGCCGGTGGGTTTTTGCCTCCCGATATGTTCAGCCTCTCCCCTTGGTGGCGGAATTTCTTTGAGGACGACGGTCTGGTGCAGTTTATTCACCGCATGAGTGCCTATCTTTTGTTTGCCTTCGCCATTGTGGTGGCTTTGCGGGCCAAGGCCTCTGCCCATAAGGTGACCCGCGCCGCTTTTGGCACGGTGGGGCTTGTTTTGACGGTTCAGATGATCTTAGGTGTCGTGACGGTGATGCATTCATCTCCTTGGAATTTGGCCATTTTGCACCAGTTTACCGCAGTGATTTTGTGGCTCGCGGTGCTTCGAGGGAGATTTTTGGCCGGCTATCCGATTGCCACTTCTGTTCGGGGGACCTCATGACGGCTTTAGCGGAACTTCTACACTTCGATCGCCAAACCCAGGCCTTGGGTCAGGTTTCAGGCCGTTTGGGATGGGATCAAGAAACGATGATGCCCAGCGGGTCATCTGCGCAACGCGGTGAAGAGATGGCCGCGCTTGAAGGGGTGCTGCATGCGCGCCGTTCAGATCCGCGGGTGGGCGACTGGCTGGCGGCCTGTGAGGGGGAGGCCGTTGATCGGGTGAGCCAGGCGCAGCTGCGTCAGATCAAAACTGCCTATGAGCGCGCGGTGAAAGTGCCCGGAGATTTGGCACAGGCCATCGCCAGCATAACCTCAATGGCGCAGGGCAAATGGGTCGCGGCGCGCGCGGCGGACGATTTCGCAGCTTTTTCACCTGTTTTGCAGGAAGTTTTGGCGCTCAAAATTGAGGAAGGGCAGGCGCTGGCGGCCGGCGGGGATGTCTATGACGCCATGTTGGCCGATTATGAACCCGGCACGACCGCATCGGAGCTTGATCGCATGTTTGGGGCGCTGCGCCCCGGATTGGTGGCTCTGCGTGGTGAGATTTTGGAGAAACCACCGGCCAAATCGCTGCAAGGTTTTTTTGATGAGGCGGTGCAATTGCAGATCGCCAGTGAATTGGCACAGTGTTTCGGGTATGATTTGACCTGCGGGCGGATTGATAAGGCGGTGCATCCCTTCTCCTCAGGGTCAGGGCAGGATGTCCGAATCACCACGCGCACCGATCCTCGCGACCCGTTCAATTGCTTTTATTCCACGATCCATGAGGTCGGGCATGGCTGTTATGAACAGAATGTTGATCCAGCCTATATGCTCACATCCATAGGGCAGGGCGCGTCTATGGGCGTTCATGAAAGCCAGTCGCGGATTTATGAAAACCAATTGGGTCGCAGCCGCGGCTTTACAGAGTATCTCTTTGGAAAAATGCGTGCGGGCTTTGGTGATTTTGGCATTGAAACTGCCGATGAGTTTTACAAAGCGGTGAATTCGGTACGCAGCGGCTTTATCCGCACGGAGGCCGATGAGGTGCAGTATAATTTGCATGTCTTGCTGCGCTTTGACCTGGAGCGCGCGACGATTGCGGGCGATTTGCAAGTGCAAGATTTGCAGAGCGCTTGGAATGAACGCTTTGCCGCCGATTTTGGCTATGCCGTGCCGCGCGCCTCGCTGGGGTGCCTGCAAGATGTCCATTGGTCCGCCGGTCTGTTTGGATATTTTCCGACCTATTCGTTGGGCAATGTCTACGCAGGCTGCCTTTTTGCACGCATGACTGCGCTGAATCCTGATTTGGATGATCACCTTCGGGTTGGGGATTTGAGCAAGGCAACCGGCTGGTTGAAAGAGAGCTTGCAGCGCCATGGAGCGCTGAATTTGCCCCGCGAGACCATCGCGCAGGCCTGTGGCATGGAGCCAAGTGAAGCGCCCTTGCTGGCCTATTTGCGGGATAAATTTTCAGATATATACGACCTTAGCTTGTAATGCTGCAAATTAAAAAGCACGGTCCCTCACCCAAGAGACCGTGCTTTATGCAATGCAAAGGCAGATCAAACATGACGCCGCCGCTGCATCCCCTCACTCACTTTGTTTTTGGAGTCCCCTCCAAAAGACACAATCGCCGTAGCTGCACATAACTTTATACTTTTTAATCAATCAGCTACGTCGAAAGGCCGAATTGAAGCACTTTGGTGCCACAATGAACTCGTTACATGCGTCTCGGCATAAAAGACCTATTCGACCGAAGGCGCGGAACATTTATTAACTCTACCTTAACGCAATCGGAAGAAGAGTGCGAGTCCGAGTAGGGCTATGAGGGCGGTTTTGCGGTATAGGTGTATATACACCTATGTATATAAGTGAAAATTTATGTAGGAAGTTGGTTCAATACTGATGTGACCGCGCAGAATTCTCTGCACGGTCACAGTCTTGGTTTAAGACTGGGTCTCCGAGGCGGGATCCTCGGGACCCTCTTCGCCATCGCCTTGATCAGGGATATAGGCAACACTGACCACTTGCTCATCACGGCTTGTGTTGAACACCCGAACACCCCCTGCATTGCGCGACCGGAAGGAAATTCCGTCAATGGGGCAGCGGATCGATTGGCCTGTGCTTGTGACGAGCATGATTTGATCGACAAGTTCCACAGGGAAGCTGGCGACCACCGGACCGCCGCGCATCGCCTTATCCATCGCCGCCACACCCATCCCGCCGCGTCCACGCACCGGATAGTCGTGGCTCGACGACAGTTTGCCAGAGCCGCCGCGGGTGATCGTCAGGATCAGATTTTCCACTGCCGCCATTTCCTCATAGCGTTCTTGCGAGAAGTTGGGATCTGCTGGAACATCGTCCTCACCGGCTTCCTCATCGGTCAGGCCCGCCATGGCACGGCGCATCTTGAGATAGGCGGCGCGTTCTTCGGGGGTGGCTTCAAAATGACGAATGACCGACATGGAGACGACCATATCGTCGCCATTGAGACGAATGCCGCGCACACCGGTTGAGGCGCGAGAGTTCATCACCCGTAGATCTGTAGAGGCAAAGCGAATGGCTCGACCGCTGTTGGTGGTGAGCATAACATCATCATCTTCGCTGCAAATCCGCGCATTGACCAATTCCACACCCTCGGGCAACTTCATGGCGATTTTGCCATTTGAGCGCACATTGGTGAAATCCGACAGGCGGTTGCGGCGCACGTCGCCCTGTGTGGTGGCAAAGACGATCTGCAAATCGCCCCATTCGGCTTCCTCACGGTCCACGGGCATGATCGCAGCTACAGAAACTCCGGCCGGAATGGGCAAGATATTGACAATCGCCTTGCCCTTGGCGGTTCGTCCCCCAAGCGGCAGGCGCCAGGTCTTAATCTTATAGGCCATCCCATCTGTGGTGAAAAACAACAGCTGGGTATGGGTATTGGCCACAAAGAGCGTGGTGACCACATCTTCATCTTTGGTCGACATGCCCTGTAGCCCCTTACCGCCGCGCTTTTGCGCTCGGAAATCGGCCAAGGCGGTGCGTTTGATATAGCCGCCGGCGGTGACTGTGACGACCATCTCCTCGCGCTCAATCAAATCTTCGTCCATCATGTCACCGGACCATTCAATGATCTCAGTGCGGCGCGGAACGGCGAAGTTTTCTTTGACCTCGCGCAGCTCATCGGAAATGATGCCCATGATCCGTTCACGCGACGATAGAATTTCAAGATATTCTTTTATCTTCGCGGCCAAAACCCCCAGCTCGTCGGTGACCTCTTTGACACCGATCTGAGTCAATCGTTGCAAACGCAGCTCCAAAATCGCCCGCGCCTGCGTTTCTGACAGATTGTAGGTGCCATCGTCATTCATCGTGTGGGTTGGATCGTCAATCAGGCGAATGTAATCGGCGATGTCTGCCGCTGGCCAACGCCGTTCCATTAATTTGAGACGTGCCTCTGCGGCATCGCTTGAGGCGCGGATTGTCGCAACAATTTCATCCACATTGCTCACCGCCACGGCAAGCCCGCAGAGCACATGGCTCCTCTCGCGGGCCTTGCGCAGCTCAAAGGCCGTCCGGCGCGCCACCACCTCTTCGCGAAAATCAATAAAGCAGGTTAAAAAGCGCCGCAGGGTGAGCTGTTCGGGCCGCCCGCCATTAAGGGCCAGCATGTTACAGCCAAAGGAGGTCTGCATCGGCGTGTAGCGGAACAATTGATTCAAAACCACTTCCGCCGTAGCATCGCGCTTCAGCTCGACCACCACGCGCACGCCATTGCGATCGGATTCATCTTGCACATGGGCCACGCCTTCAATGCGTTTGTCGCGCACTTCGGCCGCAATCTTCTCAATCATCGCAGCTTTGTTGACCTGATAGGGGATTTCCTCAATGATGATGGCCCAACGATCTTTGCGCAGCTCTTCAAAGCGGGTTTTGGCCCGGTTGATGACACTGCCGCGGCCTTCGAGATAGGCCTTGCGGGCGCCGGAGCGGCCCAGCATCACGCCACCCGTGGGAAAATCCGGTCCGGGAATATATTCAATCAGCTGTTCTGAGGTCAAATCAGGATCTTCGATCAAGGCCAAGGTCGCATCAACCACCTCGCCCAGGTTATGGGGCGGGATATTGGTGGCCATGCCCACGGCAATCCCGCCAGCGCCGTTGACCAGCATATTGGGATAGCGGGCGGGCAGAACTGTGGGCTCTGTATCCTTGCCATCATAATTGAGCTGAAAATCAACTGTATCTTTGTCAATATCGGCCAGGAGCGCTTGCGCCGATTTTTCCATCCGCACTTCTGTGTAGCGATAGGCTGCGGCCTTATCGCCATCCATGGAGCCAAAATTGCCTTGCCCATCCAGCAGCACCAAAGACATTGAGAAGTCCTGCGCCATGCGCACCAAAGCGTCATAGATCGCTCCGTCCCCATGGGGGTGGTATTTCCCCATGGCTTCCGCCACAGGCCGAGAGGATTTTCGGTAGGGCTTGTCATGGGTGTTGTTGGTTTCGTGCATCGCATAGAGAATCCGGCGGTGCACGGGCTTGAGACCATCGCGCAGATCCGGGATTGCACGGCTGACAATCACACTCATCGCATAGTCAAGGTAGGAGGTTTTCATCTCCTGCGTGATGCTGATCGCCGGGCCGTCATAGGCGGAGGGTGTTGGTGCTGGGGTCTCGGTGCTCTCGGGAGGGAGTGTGTCATCTGTCATTTTGGCCGCCTGTCTGGGATATTCCCATATTTAGTTGTCTTACACATTACTGTCCAAACATATGCGATGCAAACGCTTAGAGCCCCTGCGGCTGGATGAATAAGCCATTGCGGTGAAAATTTTGCGAACCTCTGGGATTTGCGTATAAATTTGACTGAAAAACGCCTGAGAATGAGTGCTGCGCCACGCGACTTGGGGAATCGGCTGGGGCGGATTTCGCGGCGCTACGGGCGCCGCAAGGCCATGATCCAGACCGCGCAGAGCAGCGCCGAAAATACCGCATTCCAAGCCGGCATAGACAGGCCGGCAAAGGCCCAGGAAATCTCGTCGCACATCACCAGCTTTTCAAGTGTATCTGTCGCCAAGAGATCTTGTCCCGACAGACCGATCAGTTCGGCGGCATCACCGGTACAGGAACTGGGGCCATCCCACCATTTTTGTTCGACCCCGGCGTGGAAGGCGCCGATGCCGGCGGTCGTCAGTGCGGCCAGCGCGCCAAGCCCGGCCAAAAGTCGGCTGGGCCAAAACCAAAGAAGCGCGCCGATCGCGATGGCCAGCGCATGGGGGTATCTTTGCCAAAAACACATCTGGCATGGCGCGTAGCCGAGGGCCTGAAACAGGTAAGCCCCCGCCAGCAGCATGCCGGAACCAGCCGCGGCAAAAAGCGCCAACTGGCGGGATGACTGTGACAACATAGTGTTCGACTTCATAGATATCTGACCGCAAAAAATCCTGCGCCCAATATGAGCACAAAAGCGGCAAAGACCAAGCCCAAATGTCTTTCAATAAAGCGGCGGATGGGGGGGCCGAAATAATACAGCAGAAGGGCGACCGCAAAAAACCGCAAAGCCCGCGCGACCAGGGCGCTGAGTATAAAGGGAACCAAGGCCATTCCGGTCCAACCCGACATGATCGTGATCACTTTGAACGGGAAGGGCGTCACCCCGGCAATCAGCACGGCCCAGGTCCCATAGGCGTTGAATTTATCATTGAAGGCGGCCATGCTGCTCTCCTTGCCCAATGAGGCCAAGATGGGCTGGCCGATGCTTTCAAAGGCGAAGGCCCCGATGGCATAGCCAAAAAGCCCGCCCGCAACCGAGGCCACAACCGCCACCAAAGCGATGCGCAACGCCTGGCTCCGCGCCGCCAGGATCATCGGGATGAGCATGATATCCGGTGGGATCGGAAAGAAAGAGCTTTCTATAAAGGCGACAATGGCCAAGGCCCAAAGCGCCCGAGGATGCTCAGCCAACGACAAGGTCCAGGTATAAAGGCGATGTATCATGTGACCCCAAAGATTATTTCCGGGTTTTTGACATGGATGCGCCGGGATGGGTAGGGGCTTTCCCACACCCCCGCGGCCCAAGCGCATTTACGCCGACGGGCCCCGTCATCGGTCACAAATTTAGTGAGACATCCGCTCATGCACCGCGGCCATGCCTCTTTCGGACATATCGCTTACTTCGGCGGCATGGGTTTGCAACAGCTTTACAACCTCGGGATTGCTGGAGGTTTGGATGACGTTGACGCCGGTGTCGGTGACTTCGATCTCGGTTTCAATTTCCTCATGGACGTCAAAAAGCGCATCGAGAGTGGGGGACTGAATGATCACCTCGGGGTTTTTGCCCTCGGCCAAACGGGTCACCATCATGGACACATGCGAGACAATCGCCTCCCGCACCTCAGGGGTGTTGGAGGCGGTAAAAGTTGAGATGCCATTGGGGAGATTGGTGACACGCCGTTCAATTTCCATGTGCTGTTGGAAAATTCTTTTCAGATCGGCGACTTCGGTGTCGGTGGTGTCTTTGCCCTGTAAGCCCGGCATGGTCATCTCATCATGCATATGCCCCTGCATCATACCTTGGGAGGCCCCGCCAGATTTTCCATGGTGCATGTCGTGCATTGTGGCGTAGCTATTGGAATGGGCGCTGTGGTTGAAATAGAAAAACACCGCCCCGCCGCCTAAAACGAAGGCCAAGGCTCCAATAAGTATGATTTTTCGCATTCTAAACTCTCCAATAAACCCGTGCTCGACTGCCAGAAAATCGAGGTCTTTGCAAACCAAAACGATCCGCTGTCATGGGCCGCGGCGTTTGACCGCGCGTCCAGGGACTGTCGCAGGCTCGGTCAGGCACAGTTTGCGGCAATTATTCCCTCTGCGTTGAAATATCTGGCTTTACCTTTGATGGAAACTTGACTACCTCAAGCTTCAAGATTCGTGCTGTTTGAGAAGGTCGACTTACCAGCGACCGAAAGGTGCGAAACTGGCTTAAGGTTGTTGGAAAGCCTGATGCGCGGTGAAACGCAGCATCAGTCGGCGCAAAGGGTGAACAGGCTCCTGAGCGCAGGACGCGGCAACCGATGGGCCCAAGTGGCGGAATGGTAGACGCAGGGGATTCAAAATCCCCCGCCGCGAGGCGTGCCGGTTCGAGTCCGGCCTTGGGTACCAAATCTACTTCATATGCATGATGTATCACACTGATCTGTAAGCAATGTTTTGTTTCGGATGATGTGGAGGTATACACTGTGGTATCCAAAAGCAGTGAGTATTTGTGGAAGAAGAATGAAGTCTTTTACTTTCGTAGGCATGTACCAGTGGACGTGCAAAAGCATTATGAGCGATCAAGTATCGTCATTTGCTTGAAGACCAAGAGCAAACCTTCAGCATTGAGGGCCAGCAAATCAATCGCCAGCAAACTGGATGATTTTTGGTTTAAAATGCGTCTTGCTGATTTGGATGTCCCTGCATCTCACTTGTTGATCAAGGGAAAACCGAAGGAAGCATTTACTTCGTATGCTCCTAATTTGAGTGAAGCTTTATCGAAGTATTGTTCTTTAAAGGGGCAGGGCCGTGCAGCACTCTTCTTCAAAGCAGGGAAGCGCAATGTTGGTTACGTGATTGATCATCTTGGAGATCGCCCAATTGATACCTACAGCTCAGCTGATGCTGCATCATTCAGGGACTCGTTGATAGCGAGAGGGCTCAATGTGTCATCCATAGCTCGTATCTTTGGAACAGTTAAAGCAGTGGTAAATCTCACTATCCAGGAGCTTGGCTTAGACTGTTCAAATGCATTTGCAAATATCTACCTACCCAGGAATGTAAAGGAAAAACGCAAACCATTGCCTGTAGATGAGATCATGTTGATCCAAAAAACGTGTTTGGAAATTGCCGATGAACGCAGACTATTGCTTGCCCTAATATCTGACACTGGGATGCGCCTATCAGAGGCTCTGGGGCTTGTATGGGGCGATGTTGACCTTGAGCATGAGCACCCTCATATCAATCTTGTTCCGCATCTGTGGCGGCCACTCAAGACCTCTGGGAGTAAACGACTTGTTCTCTTTTGTGAAAGATAACACTCAGTTTAGTTCAGAGGAGATTTTCTACGACCAACTATCACCGCAAGCTGATCTCGCCACAAACATAGACCTGTTGTAGCTCAACTCACGAGGTACGACAGAGAGCCAGACGCCATAACTGCGGTTTCATATCTCCAAGTTTTAAGTCAAATGAGCCTTGCGAACACCGCTTTGATTAAAAGACTAGATTTAAAGGACTACACAGTTATTTTTGTCATAATGCTAAAAAAGGAGTGGTGAGATGACAACAGCAACAGAATTTTTGGACGCCTTCAATAATTCGTTCGTGAACAAAGATAGTTCGTATCTTGATGCGATCATGGCTGAAAACTGTACAATCCACTTTACGGGTCTTCATCAGACGATGACTAGGCGGGAGTGTCTTGACTGGTCAGAATCTGGTTTCTGCAACGGTTGTGATAACTATGAAATATTTCAGGATACTGATGACAGCATTGCCGGTACGCACAGGGCATGGGGTAGTAGTGAAGAAGATGGAAAATGGAACAGTAATTGTTTCTTTTTTGCCAAAAAAATGGGTGGTAAAATTATAGAATGGTACGTTCATGCTAGGCCAATAGTTGATTAGGCCAGAATTCTCATTTTATCGACCAAGGAGGTTTTAAATGGCTAAAAAACCAATCGATTATTTGTACAGTGCTTACTCTGCGTACGCATACATTGGACACGGCGCATTTTTACAGATCGCTAGAGAAGCAAACCGACCGGTTATCCATCGACCTTTCGACTTAATGAAGTGTCTGAATGCTATTGGGTATCACTTTACATCACCGCCGTGCTTGCCAAGAGATTGAGCCGCCACTTTGGTGGAAAAGATGCGGCAAAACATGCAGAATGGTAGGCCCGGCAGGACTTGAACCTGCGACCAATCCGTTATGAGCGGACTGCTCTAACCAGCTGAGCTACAGGCCCCCGTGGACCCTGACTAGCAGAGAAATCTCAGGGGTCAAGCGGGCTTGATGGACATGTGCCGCCGAGCCTGTTATCGGATCGGCAAATTTGCAATAAATGGTGCTCAAATGACCCAAGGTTTAACATATGCGCAGGCCGGCGTGGATATCGATGCGGGCAATGAATTGGTGGAAAGAATCAAACCGGCCAGCAAATCCACCCAGCGATCTGGGTCTATGTCAGGTTTGGGCGGTTTTGGCGCGATGTTTGATCCCAAAGCGGCTGGCTATGACGATCCTATTCTTGTCGGCGCCACCGATGGGGTGGGCACCAAGTTGCGCTTGGCGATTGATACGGGTGATGTGTCGACCGTGGGTATTGATCTTGTGGCCATGTGTGTCAACGACCTGATCTGTCAGGGTGCCGAGCCTCTGTTTTTCCTGGATTATTTTGCCACCGGCAAGCTGCATGTCGATCAAGCCACCAAGGTCATCGAGGGCATTGCTGAGGGCTGCCGCCTGTCTGGCTGCGCCTTGATCGGCGGGGAGACGGCCGAAATGCCTGGAATGTACGCCAAGGATGATTTTGATTTGGCAGGCTTCGCTGTCGGTGCGATGGAACGTGGCACGCATTTGCCGCAAGCGGTGGCTTTGGGCGATGTGCTCATCGGTCTGCCGTCCAGCGGGGTGCATTCGAACGGTTTTTCTCTGGTCCGCAGAATTGTCGCCGATCATGGCTTGACTTGGGACAGCCCGGTGCCATTTGGCTTCGGCACGCTTGGCGCGGCGCTTTTGACCCCGACCGCGCTTTATGTAAAGGCTTGTTTGGCCGCGCTCAAAGCGGGTGGGGTTCACGCTATGGCGCATATCACGGGTGGCGGGCTGACCGAAAACTTGCCGCGGGTCTTGCCCGATGATCTGGGCGCTGCGATTGATTTGCAGCGCATCCCGGCTTTGCCAATCATGGCCTGGCTGGCGCAAGCCGGTGGAATATCTGAGGCAGAAATGCTCAAGACCTTCAATTGTGGCATTGGCATGATCCTAGCGGTAGAGCCGGCGCAGGTTGCGGCGGTTACCACCGCTTTGAGCGCGCAGGGGATGAGCCCGGTTCGCTTGGGCGAAGTGATCTCTGGCCAGGGCGTCAGCTACATGGGGCAACTGCCATTTTAAACGTTGCGATTTTGATTTCTGGCGGCGGCAGCAATATGCAGCGGTTGCTTGAGGATATGGCCCTGCCGCATCCAGGGCAGGCCCGTTTGGTGCTGTCCAACCGGCCCGGGGCTGGGGGGCTGGCACGGGCTCAGGCCATGGGCGTTGCGACAGAGGTTTTGGACCACCGGACTTTTGGTGACGATCGGGCCCGGTTCGAAACCGAGCTGCATAAGATCTTTATGGCCTATGAGATTGATGTGATCTGTTTGGCTGGTTTTATGCGAATTTTGGGCGCGGAGTTTGTCAGCGCTTGGCAGGGGCGGATGCTCAATATTCATCCCTCGCTTTTGCCAAAGTATCAGGGGCTGCACACCCATCAACGCGCCTTGGACGCCGGTGACAAGCGTGCGGGATGCTCTGTGCATGAGGTTGTGCCGCAATTGGATGCTGGCCCGGTTCTGGGGCAAAGCGAGGTGCCCATCTTGCCCGGTGATACGGCGCAAGATCTTGCAGATCGTGTTTTGGAGCAAGAACATCTTCTCTATCCGAAGGTTTTGCGGGATTTTTTGACCCGTTTCGAGCCGCCCAGCTAGCCTGGGTTATGGCCGCTTTCTTTTCATGGGGTTTCGCCATATTGTGCCCTGAATATCTCTCAAACAGCCGGACAGCGCATGCAAACTTTGACAACACAAGCCGAGCTTGACGCCTTTTGCACAAGGGCGCAGGGCTATCCCTATGTCACGATTGACACTGAATTTCTAAGAGAGCGTACCTATTATTCCAAGCTCTGTTTGCTGCAAATGGCGCTTCCGGGGGAAAATGACGGGGATGCTGTTTTGGTGGATCCATTGTCGTCCGAGCTGTCGCTTGAACCGCTCTACCGCCTGTTTCTTGATACATCGGTCGTGAAAGTCTTCCATGCGGCCCGTCAGGATCTTGAGATTTTCTGGAATGATGCCGGTATTTTTCCGACCCCGCTGTTTGATACGCAAATTGCGGCGATGGTCTGCGGCTTTGGGGAGCAGGTGGGCTATGAGACTTTGGTGCGTAAAATCGTCAAGCAACAAGTGGACAAATCCTCGCGCTTCACGGATTGGTCACACCGCCCGCTGACCGAGGCTCAAAAGATCTATGCGCTGGCGGATGTCACTCATTTGCGCGGGGTCTATGAGTTTTTAAAGTCTGAGTTAGAGCGCACCGGGCGGACGGCTTGGGTGGTTGAGGAAACGCAGGCTTTGACGGATCCTGCCATCTATGATGTCGTTCCCGACGAGGCATGGCGCCGGGTGAAAACCCGGACCAACTCAAATAAATTTCTGGCCTATCTTCGCGAATTGGCCGCCTTTCGGGAATCTTATGCACAGAAGCGCAACATTCCGCGCAATCGGGTGTTTAAGGATGATGCGATGGTTGAGTTGGTCTCCACCAAACCGACCACCCATGAGGATCTGAACAAATCGCGCCTGCTGCTGCGCGAAGCGCGCAAGGGTGACATCGCTGATGGAATTTTGAATGCCATCAAAACCGTGAATGCCATGGATGCAAACAGCTATCCAAGGTTGCCGAAGGTGAACGACAAGCTCCAGGTCAATCCGGCTCTGGCCGATCTGCTCAGGGTGTTATTGAAAGCCAAATCAGAACGCTCCGATGTGGCGCAAAAGATGATCGCCAGCACGGCTGAGCTGGATGCTTTGGCCGCGGGGCAGCGGGATGTGCCAGCGTTGAAGGGATGGCGCATGGATGTCTTTGGCTCGGATGCTTTACGGCTTTGCGAAGGTAAGGTCGGCTTGGCGGTGAAGGGCAACAAAGTGAAACTGTTTGAGCTGTGACGCAGCTCCAGACGCAAGCGATATAGGAGAGCTCCATGGCGCAAGCTGGTTTTGAAGATCTGGTTGAAACCTTTGAGTTTCTTGATGATTGGGAAGAGCGCTATCGGCATGTGATTGAGCTGGGCAAGGCTTTGCCCGACATGCCGGAGGCGCTCAAAGTGCCGGCCACGAAGGTCGAGGGCTGTGCCTCGCAGGTCTGGCTGCATATGACCATTGAAAATGGCACTTTAACCTTCATTGGCGACAGTGATGCGATCATCGTGCGGGGGCTGATTGCGGTGCTGATGACGCTCTATTCCGGTCTCGCGATTGAGGAGATAGGCAAGGTCGATGTGGCTGCGGAGCTGGCGCGCTTGGGTCTCAACGAGCATCTGTCCTCGCAGCGGTCCAACGGGTTGAGGGCCATGGTGGCGCGTGTGGTTCAGACGGCGGCAGCGGCCGGCTAAGAGGCTGGGGCGAGCGCGGCCAAAGCCGGCGTCAAATCCCCGTAACCGGTATAGCGATACTCAAAGGCCAGCCCCATACGGCGCGCGCAGTCCTGCGCTTTGGCCTCAAGGGCGGCATCTTTGAGCTGGGCTTGGTAGACTAGGGTGGTGTAATTGCCAAAATACATATCGCGCAATTGCGGGTGTTTGTCCAAGCCCATCGGTCGCCAGAAAAAGGCATCAAACTGCCGCACCAAAAAATCAGTGAGATAAAAGCAAGTCAGCTCTTCGCGGGCTTCAAAGGCGGCATTGCCCTCAAAGAAACTGTAACAATGCGGCCCGGCAATCATCGACACGCCCATCTCATCGCAGAGGGCTTGCAGCTGCCCCCCGGTGCCGCAATCCGCATAGACAACGAAAATTTGTGCATAATCGCCCCGGTATTTTTCGATATAGGTTTTGACCGCCGGCGTGATTTTATCTGGGGTGTTGTGATAGATGGCGGGCAGGCATTGCAAATCCATGTGCTGCCACTGATTTGCCTTCATCACGGCCAGGATTTCGCGCGCCAAAGCCCCGCAAGCAATCAGCAGCACCCGGCCTTGATTGCGCAGCTGCATGCCTTCGGTTGCGAGCTGATCGTCTGAAACGGGCTGTACCATCGCACCTCATCCCTGCGCTACTGTCACAAAAACGGCCCCACCTGAGTTAGGTCGGGCCGCATAAGCGCTTTGCTGCGTTTGTGTTACGCGTTGGCGGCCATACTGTTGTGTTTGCGGGCCATGAATTCCTTGGCCGTTTCCACAGCAACCGCGGCATCGCGGCAATAGGCATCGGCACCGATGGCCTTGCCAAATTCTTCATTCAACGGCGCGCCGCCAACCAAGACTGTGTAGTCATCGCGCATGCCTTTTTCGACCATCGTGTCGATGACAACTTTCATATAGGGCATTGTGGTGGTCAAGAGTGCCGACATGCCCAGGATATCGGGTGTTTCGGCTTCAATGGCTTCGAGATAAGATTCAACGGAGTTGTTGATCCCCAGATCCACAACCTCAAATCCGGCGCCTTCCATCATCATGCCGACCAGGTTCTTGCCGATGTCATGGATGTCGCCTTTGACCGTACCAATCACCATTTTTCCGACGCGCGGCGCGCCGGTTTCAATCAGCAAAGGTTTCAAGATGGCCATGCCGCCCTTCATTGCATTGGCAGCGAGCAAGACTTCAGGCACAAACAAAATGCCGTCGCGGAAGTCATTGCCCACGATGGTCATGCCGCCGACCAATGCTTCGGTCAAAATGCGGTAAGGTTCCCATTTGCGGTCCAGCAAAATGGTGACGCCTTCTTCGATCTCTTCTTTTAAACCGTCGTAGAGATCGTCAAACATTTGCGCGACGAGATCTTCGTCGTTCAATTCGGAGAGAATGATATCGTCTTCTTGGTCAGACATTGGCCAGCGCCTTCTTATGGATTTAATCTCTTCCCGTATGGGGTCGGTGGATGGATTTGGTCTTCACCGATTGCGACAACAAGTCCGTCGCTACCGACCTTTTGCACAATGGCCTCTGTGTGTGGCGGTTGGCGCGCCTTAGCTGCTGCGCCGCCTGCGGTTCTGCCGCAAGCGGGTGGGGCCTGCGCCATCGGTGCCGTCGCTGCCCGAGGAAAATCCGCCAAGGGCGGCCTCAATGACCTGCAAACTTGGGCGTTCTTGCGGCTCATGGGCTTCCAATGCTGCGCGCATGGCCCGCAGATGTTCCGGTGTGGTGCCGCAACAGCCGCCAATGATGGTTGCCCCGCAGTCACGTGCCAAAGTGGCATAATGGGCCATCAACTCTGGCGTGCCGTCATAATGAATATGGCCGTCGTGATATTTTGGAATGCCTGCATTGCCTTTGGCCACGATGGGCGTTTGCGTGCCCGTGGCGGAAAAGCCCAAGATCGTCCTGAGCAGATCCGACGCCCCCACGCCACAATTCGCGCCAAAGGCGAGCGGTTTGTTCGGAATTTTGTCCAGAAGTTTCACCAATTCCGGTGCGGTGATGCCCATCATTGTGCGCCCGGCCGTGTCAAAACTCATCGTGCCGACCCAGGGCATATCTGCGCGGGCGAAGGCCTCTGCTGCGGCGCGGAACTCATCGCCAAAAGAGATGGTTTCGACCCAAGCCACATCTGCGCCACCGGCTTTCAAGCCCTCGGCCTGTTCATGGAAAATTTCCACGGCCACAGCGTAGGAGAGCGGGCCCATGGGCTCCATGATTTCGCCGGTCGGGCCGACGGAGCCGGCGACAATCACGTCACGACCCGAGGCATCGGCCACCTCACGACCGATCTGCGCCGAGATGCGCGACAGTTCGGCGGCGCGCGCCTCCGCGCCATGAAGCTTCAATCGGGATCTATTGCCGCCAAAGGAATTGGTCAGGAATAAATCAGATCCAGCATCGACGCTGCCTTTGTAGAGCGCTTTGATTTTGTCGGGCGCGCTCTCATTCCACAGCTCTGGTGCATCTCCCGAGGACAAACCCATGTTGAATAAATTGGTTCCTGTGGCGCCATCGGCCAAAAGCCAATCACGCTTCGAAAGCATGCGTTGTAGGGGGCTTTGCGAGTCTGCGGTCATGTCATACCCAATAAATATCTTAGAGCTTCTCTCATGCCTGAAAGCAAAACATGAGTGAAATTGATTTTTATCATGAAGATTATGAAAATTCGGCGATAAGGCCTGAGTCCGACACCCGGCACGCCCATCCGCTCCAACCGAAGACCCCATTGAGATCTTGCTGTGGATGATTTGGGCGCCGGGCGAAAAACTTGCAGCCTTCGGAAGGCGTGAGCCCTCTTGCCGACTTGCCGCCCGTCGCACATTACCATATGACGCGATCAAAGCACGGAGATTAACATGGCACGTCGCAAGTTGGTTTATGAAGGTAAGGCAAAGATCCTCTATGAGGGTCCGGAGCCCGGCACCTTGGTTCAGTATTTCAAAGATGATGCCACTGCATTCAATGCAGAGAAAAAAGATGTCATCGAAGGTAAGGGTGTGTTGAATAACCGCTTGTCTGAATTTTTCATGACCGGTCTCAATACTTTGGGCATTCCAACCCATTTCATCAAAAGCCTCAATATGCGTGAGCAATTGATCCGCGCGGTTGAGATTGTGCCTTTGGAAGTCATCGTGCGCAATTATGCCGCTGGCACGATGTCCAAGCGTTTGGGCATAGAGGAGGGCACGGCCCTGCCGCGTCCGATCGTTGAATTTTGCTTAAAAGATGATTCTCTGGGTGATCCTTTGGTGTCAGAAGAACATATCATCGCGTTCAACTGGGCCAGCCAACAAGATTTGGACGATATGTTGGCACTGGCATTGCGGGTGAATGATTTTCTCTCTGGCGTCATGTATGGGGTTGGCATTCGGGTTGCGGATTTCAAGATTGAAATTGGCCGCGTCTATGAGGGCGATTATCAACGCCTGATTATCGCCGATGAAATCAGCCCGGACAGCTGCCGGCTTTGGGATCTCAAAACCGGTGAAAAACTTGATAAAGATGTGTTCCGCCGAGACTTGGGCAGTTTGACAGATGCCTATGCAGAGGTGGCGCGCCGCTTGGGCGTCTTGCCGGAAAATCCGGTGCCCATCGGCAAGCCCACTTTGATCAACTGACCTTAAGGACAAGACAATGAAAGCTATCGTCACAGTTATGCTCAAGAATGGCGTGCTCGATCCGCAAGGCGAGGCCGTAAAATCGGCGCTGGGAGGGCTTGGCTTTTCTGGGGTGAACGCCGTGCGCCAGGGAAAGGTGATCGAGCTGGACTTGGCCGAGGGCACGGATCCAGCACAGATCCATGAGATGTGCAATCGCCTTTTGGTGAATGCGGTGATCGAAAGCTATACTCTGGATATTGCATAATGCGCGCCGCGGTTGTTGTATTTCCCGGTTCGAATTGCGATCGAGACATGGTTGAGGCGCTGCGCCAATCGGGCGCGGATGTGGCCAAGGTTTGGCACAAAGACGCTGAACTGCCGCAAGGATTGGATCTTGTCGCGATTCCCGGTGGATTTTCCTTTGGCGATTACCTGCGGTGCGGCGCGATTGCGGCGCAATCGCCGATTTGCCGGGCGGTGGTCGATCATGCCCATCGTGGCGGCTATGTCTTGGGGGTCTGCAATGGGTTTCAAGTTTTGAGCGAAACCGGTCTGGTCCCGGGTGCGTTGATGCGCAATTCTGGGCTAAAATTTCTGTGCAAAACCGTCGGATTGACCGTGGAAACTCAGGACAGTGCTTTTACGGCTGCCTATAGTCAAGGCTCTGAAATTCAAGTGCCAATTGCGCATCATGACGGCAATTACTATGCCACAGAAGAGGAGCTGAAAGCTCTTGAGGGTGCAGATCGCGTGGCCTTTCGCTACAGCGATAATCCCAATGGTTCGATCTCATCCATTGCGGGGGTCTTATCGGCCAACCGCCGGGTGTTGGGCATGATGCCCCATCCCGAGCGTGCGATGGATGCGCAGATGGGATCCGCCGATGGGCAGGCGCTTTTCCGCGCGTTGGTGGGCCAAACCACCCTGACCTAGGCTTGGCCGCTTGAATGGCGGCGCTGAGCACCGTAACGCTAGTATATGTCTTCCGTTACAGAAAATTCTGAAACACTCGCACCGCGTGTCGCCAACCTGTCTTGGCGCGTGCGGATCGCTTTGTTGACGATTTTCTTGATCGGGGTCGGCACAGTCTATTTTACCAATCAATTGCTCACCGCAAGATTCACTCAATCCACCCTGCAACGCGCGCAACTGCGTTTGGCGCTCTACTCTGGCAATATGGTCAGCGAGCTGCAACGCAACTCGATTGTGCCCAGGCTCCTCAGCAGTGATGCCGAGCTGGTGGGGGCATTGAGTTCGAGAGATTATCAGCGGACCTCGCTACGCCTGCTGTCATTTGTTGACGAAATCGGCGCGGCGGCGATTTTGCTGTTGGATCTCGATGGCCGTGTTGTGGCGGCGACAGATCGCAATCGCTTGGGGGAAATTCAGAGCAATTTGCCACATTTTGTCGAGGCGGCCCGGGCCAGCGAAACCGTGTTCACCACCCATCAGATGGATTCGGGTGGCTATGATTTTGCCTATTCACGCCGCGTGGTGGCCAATAACAAAACGCTGGGTGTGATCGTGGTTGAGGTGGATTTGCGCAAGTTTCAATCGGCTTGGGCGGGGATCTCGGACGCGGTGATTGTGTCGCTCCCCAATGGACCGATCGTTTTGGCCACAGAGAAAACATGGATTGGCCTGCCCGAAGAGGAGGCACTGGCGCTGCGGTCCGCACCCAGTGCGATTGAGCGCGCCATTCGGGCCACACAAGATTGGACCGCCCTGCCGGCGGATGCCTATGTGCAGGGGCGGGCGGTGATGCGGCGTGAACTGCGGGTGCCGTTTCGCGGCTGGACCATGGTTTTATTCACCACCTATGGCGGAATTCGCCAGAGGGTGAATGCGGTACTGGCCCTGGAGATTATGGGGTTTTCAATCCTTTTCACCCTGGCCTTTTATCAATTGTCGCGGCAAACCCTGACGCGCGCGCTATTTTTCCAGCAAGAATCTGATGACCTGCGGCAACTCAACCTGCGTTTGCAGCGCGAGATCTCTGAGCGTCAAAAGGTCGAAAAGAACCTGCAAGTGGCCGAGCAAACCCTGGCGCAATCCTCAAAATTGGCGGCTTTGGGGGAAATGTCTGCGGCGGTGAGCCATGAGTTGAACCAGCCTTTGGCCGCCATGAAAACTTACCTTGCCGGCGCCAAGCTGCTGCTACAGCGCAAACGTATGGATGAGGCATTAAGCTCTTTTCAACGGATTGACGATCTTATTGGCCGTATGAGCGCCATCACCCGGCAACTTAAATCCTATGCGCGCAAGGGCGGCGATGATTTGGTGCCTGTGGATGTGCGTGCGGCTCTGAACGGGGCTCTGGAAATTATGGAGCCGCAATTGAAATCGCGGCAAGTCTCCTTATCTACATCCGTGCCGAACGCGCCTGTGATGATTTTGGGGGACCAATTGCGTTTGGAGCAGGTCGTCGTCAATTTGCTGCGCAATGCCTTGGATGCCACATCGATGATCGATGCGCCGGAGATTGAGCTCTTGCTGATCGGTGGTGAGACAGCGACCTTGACAGTGCGGGACAACGGCGAAGGAATTTCAGACCTTGATGACCTTTTTGAACCGTTTTTCACCACCAAGAAACCCGGCGATGGGGTCGGGCTTGGCTTGGCCATCTCTTCGGGGATTGTATCCGATCTCGGGGGGCGTTTGGTGGCGCGCAACAGTGAGCAATCGGGCGCCGTCTTTGAGGTGACGCTGCCGATTATCGATAACCACAAGGACGAGGAATGAACATGGCCCAGGCGATGAAAATTGCGATCATAGATGATGAGCAGGATATGCGGCAATCCATCAGCCAATGGCTGGCGCTCTCTGGGTTTGAGACAGAGACCTTCGCCTCCGCCGGCGATGCGCTTAAGGGATTGAGCGCAGATTATCCGGGTATTATCGTGACAGATATCAAAATGCCTGGCATGGATGGCATGAAATTTCTTAGGAAGGTCAAGGGCATAGACAGCAATCTTCCAGTGATAATGATCACTGGGCATGGGGATGTTCCCATGGCGGTTGAAGCCATGCGCATGGGCGCTTTCGATTTTTTGGAAAAGCCCTTTAATCCCGATACGATGACAGATTTGGCCAAGAAGGCGACACGGACGCGGCGTTTGGTGCTGGACAATCGGCAATTGCGCCGTGAGCTGTCTTCGGGAAGCTCCATTATGGACAAGCTGGTTGGCGCCAATGGGGTCATGGAGCGGTTGCGCGAGGATATTTTAGATCTCGGGCAGGCAGATGGTCATGTGCTTATTGAGGGGGAAACGGGCACTGGTAAAACTCTCGTGGCCCATGCGCTGCATGCGGTTTCCGCAAGGGCGCGCAAGAAATTTATTCTCTTTTCTTGCGCGGGCGAGGAGGAGGAGACGATCATGCGGCGCTTATTTGGTCCCGCGGGCGAAGAAGATCGCCTGCCGGTCTTAGAAGCCGCAAGGGGCGGAACGCTGGTCTTGGAAGATATTGAGGCTTTGAGCCATCAGGTGCAATCGCGCTTGCTCAAAGCCATCAACGCCCAAGGAGATCCCTCTGAGACTCGCATTATCGCAATTTGTAACCTGCAAGAGCAGGGCAAGACTTGCGAAGATGTGCTGCGCCCTGATCTCTACTATCGCTTGGCGAGTTTGCGCATTGAATTGCCCCCCCTACGCACGCGCGGTGAGGATATATTAACGCTCTTTACCCGCTATGCGGATCAATTTGCGGAAGAATACGGATGCGACAGCCCCAGCGTGACCGCGCAGGAGGCGGCGCAATTGCTTCAGGCTCCATGGCCCGGCAATGTGCGCCAATTGATCAATGTGGCCGAGCGGGCAGTGCTGCAAAGCCGCAGAGGCAATGGCACCATCGCCTCGCTGTTGATGGCCGAGGGCGATGATGACCGGCCCGTGATGACTACAGAAGGTAAGCCGCTCAAGGAATATGTGGAGGCTTTTGAACGCATGTTGATAGATAATACCATGCGCCGGCATCGGGGCTCTATCGCGAGTGTGATGGAAGAGCTCTGCCTGCCGCGCCGCACCTTGAATGAAAAAATGGCGAAATATGGCCTGACCCGCGCTGATTATATTGGCTAAAATCTGCGCAGTGCGCAGGGCAGGGGGATGGGCTAGGGCTTGAGCAAAATAGCTGTTTTCCCGTCGAGGCGCGCCTCAAGACGCAGCCATTCGCAAGAGATTGCGCGGCCAAGTGCATTTAGCCATTGTCTTCCCCCCCGCTTGCCCTTTACAGTCAACATAGCTCTATGGTTGCAAGACACCGTAAGCGAATGGTTTTTTTCGCAGTCTTCTGCCCGTTATAAAATGCGCGGGGGTGCGACGGAAAATGGCTTTCACGAGCCACGAGAGATGTCCCTGGTTTTCAGATTTGATCGAAGGCACGGGCAGTTAACAGGTAGGAGAAATCCTGTCACAGAAAGCAACGCGATGACACAGGCGCAGGCTAAAACATTGGATGAAGGCAGGCCTTTGAGCCGCCCCCATGTTGCGTGCATCGCCCTTAATAGACATCCCTTCAGTTTTGGCTTCCTTTCAGGGGGCCCGCTGAGTGATGCAAGTGGATATAATGGCAAAAAAGATGCTTATCGATGCCAC